>CAYYGY010000157.1:0-2532 GCA_964471735.1 uncultured Eubacteriales bacterium | reverse complement strand
AAGGTCAACCCGCCCCCGTTCTGCATCCTTGATGAGGTCGACGCAGCACTTGACGATGTAAACGTTAACCGTTTCGCAGAGTATCTCAGACGAATGAGCGAATTGACGCAGTTTATTATGATAACTCACAGACGCGGCAGTATGGAGGAGGCAGATATGCTTTACGGTGTAACGATGCAGGAAAAGGGTGTATCAAAATTGCTTGAGTTGAATGTCAGCGAGTTAGAGAACAAATTTAAATTAAATTAGCAAGGGTGATATTGTGGGATTGTTTTCTAAAATCAGCGGTGGACTTAAAAAGACCCGCGACTCATTTATGAGCGCTTTTTCCGGTCTTGTCGGCTCATTTACCCGTATCGACGAGGACTTTTTTGAAGAACTTGAAGAGATATTGGTTATGGCTGATGTAGGTGTTGCAACCGCCGGTAAAATATGCAATGATTTAAGAAAAACTGTTAAAGAAAACAGAATATCAGAGCCGTCTGAAATTAAAGACCTGCTTAAGAAAATAATTATAGATATTCTCGGCGACGACGGTCAGCTTAAGCTTGATACAAAGCCGTCGGTGTTGGTCGTGATCGGCGTTAACGGTGCCGGTAAGACCACATCTGTCGGCAAGATGTCAGCGCTGTTTAAATCAAACGGCAAGAGTGTTATTCTCGGCGCCGCCGACACCTTCAGGGCAGGTGCTATAGAGCAGCTTGATGTCTGGGCAAAGCGAGTCGGTGTTCCTATAATAAAAAGCGCCGAAAGCAGTGACCCTGCTTCTGTAGTTTTCGATACAATCTCTGCCGGCAAGGCCAGAAATGCAGACATAATAATTTGCGATACAGCGGGCAGACTGCACAACAAGAAAAATCTTATGGAAGAGCTTGCGAAGATTATGAGAATAATCAGACGTGAACTTCCCGATGCAGATGTCGAAACGCTGTTGGTGTTAGACGCAACAACAGGCCAGAACGCCGTAAATCAGGCAAAAGAATTCGGCAAAGTCGGAGATATAACCGGTATAGTTCTGACAAAACTTGATGGCACCGCAAAGGGCGGCGTTGTGGTTTCTATAAAGAACGAACTTGGCATACCGGTTAAGTTCGTCGGTGTCGGTGAAGGTATCGACGACCTTCAGCCGTTCTCGCCGTCAGATTTTGTTGACGGAATATTTGGAGAGTAAATTATGAAGTTTATACTTGCTTCAAAGAACAGAAGAAAACTTGAAGAACTTAACAGAATACTTTTACCGCTGGGCATCGGCGTAGTCAATGAACAAGATATAGGCATCGAACTTCCCGATGTAGATGAAACAGGTGATACTTTTGAGGAGAACGCTCGTCTAAAGGCTGAGTCGGCTTGTAAGATTGCCAATCTTCCTGCGATCGCAGATGATTCAGGCCTTTGTGTAGACGGGCTTGACGGACGGCCCGGTGTTTATTCTGCGAGATTTGCGGGGCCTGAGCAAAATGACGATGCAAACATTGATAAGTTGCTTGATTTGCTCAAGGATATACCGCTTGCTGACCCTAGGCGCAACGCTCGCTTTGTCAGTGCGATCTGTTGCTGTTTCCCTGACGGACGCAGTTTCACGGTTCGCGGTGAAAGTCACGGCTATATTGATGTTTGCAGGCGCGGTGAGAACGGCTTTGGCTATGATCCTGTTTTTATATGCAACGGTGTCAGTTTTGCAAATATGACAGATGAAGAAAAGGACAAAGTCAGTCACAGAGGTATCGCGCTGAATAAATTGGCGGAAAAATTAAAAGAATATATGGAGTTTTAATATGTTAACAAGTAAACAAAGAGCACAGTTAAGGTCGATGGCAAATACTTACGAGCCTGTTGTTATGATAGGTAAGGGCGGAGTAGTTGATACTCTTATCGCTCAGGTCGATAGCGCGCTGGAAGCGCGGGAATTGATTAAATGTAAAGTGCTTGAAACAGCACCGTTGAGCGCAAGAGAGTGCGCCGATATAATTGCGGAAAGAGTATCTGCTGATGTTGTGCAGGTGATTGGATTTAAATTTGTGCTGTATCGCGAAAGCAAGGAAAACAAGCAGATAGTGCTTGTAAAATCAAAAAAAAGATGAAAATTTTGATTTACGGCGGCTCGTTCAATCCTGTCCACAACGGACATATCAACCTTTTTCTTGCATCAAAAAAACTTGTTGAGCCTGATGTTTCGCTGATAATACCTACCTATCAACCTGTTCATAAGCAGGTCGGGTCTGACTTTCAGTCAGCAGAGGACAGGCTGAATATGTGCAAACTTGCTTTTGAAATATACGGCGCAACCGTCAGCGATATGGAAATCGCACAAGGAAAAGCGTGCTACACTTATGATACGCTTGTTGCACTAAGGTCAGTTTATCCTGACGCAGAACTTTATCTTGCCTGCGGCACCGATATGGTCGTAACCTTTGACAGGTGGTACAAGTACACTGAGATATATAAGCTTGCAACCATTTGCGCTGTCAGCCGCAGTGACAGTGAACTGAGAAGTATGCTTGAATTTATTGAAGGGCAAAAGCCGCTCGGTAT
>CAYYGY010000156.1:0-2545 GCA_964471735.1 uncultured Eubacteriales bacterium | reverse complement strand
AAGGGCATCGACAGCCGAGTTGCAAAGTGGGTCGAAGACTGCGATGGCTGGCTGAGGGAAATCTATTCAAAAAAGAAATGAGTATCAAAGGGAAGATAATATGAAATTGATTTCTTGGAACGTAAACGGAATAAGGGCCTGTATGGGGAAAGGCTTTGCCGATATATTCAATGAGCTTGATGCCGATGTTTTCTGTCTTCAGGAAACAAAGCTGCAGGCAGGCCAGCTTGAATATGAGCCTCAAGGGTATTTTCAGTACTGGAACTATGCCCAAAAGAAGGGCTATTCGGGTACGGCGATGTTTTTAAAGCAAAAGCCGCTGAGCGTCGCTTACGGCATAGGCGTTGACGAGCACGACAGAGAAGGCCGCGTGATAACAGCCGAGCTTGAGAACTGTTACGTGGTCACTGTTTACACTCCCAATTCGCAGGACGGATTAAAGCGCCTTGACTACCGAATGAGGTGGGAGGACGAGTTTTTGAAATATCTGAAAACGCTTGAAGAAAAAAAGCCTGTCATCTTCTGCGGTGACTTAAACGTTGCACACGAGGCGATAGACCTTAAAAACCCGTCGTCAAACCGACGCAATCCGGGCTTTACAGACGAAGAAAGAGGTAAGCTGAGCACGCTTTTAAACGACGGATTTACAGACACGTTCAGACATATTTATCCTGACAAGGAAGGCGCTTACTCTTGGTGGTCATACCGCTTTAACGCAAGGGCTAACAATGCAGGGTGGCGCATAGACTATTTCATAGTTTCAAACGTGCTCAAGGACAAGATAAAAGATGCTTCGATTCACAGTGAAATATTTGGCTCTGACCACTGTCCGGTCGAGCTTCAAATAGACCTTTAACATCAAAACTTCACTCCTTATCCCTATGGAATAATCCTGATTTGCAGACATACAATAATCAGGATAACGGGATAAGGAGCTTTTTAATGAATATTTATTCTGTAATTCGTCTTTTTGGCGGGCTGGCGTTCTTTCTTTACGGAATGAGCGCAATGTCGTCAGGACTGGAGATGCTGGCAGGCGGTAGATTTGAGGGCACGCTTAAGAGGGTTACGTCTAACAAATTCAAAGGTGTGTTGTTCGGCACAGGTGTAACGATGGCGATACAGTCGTCATCAGCCGTAACGGTGATGCTGGTGGGATTGGTCAACTCAGGTATCATCAGCATGCATCAGTCGGTCGGCATAATAATGGGCTCAAACATAGGAACGACGTTGACTACATGGGTTATATCACTGATAGGCATCGAAAGTGATATCTTGTGGCTTAACTTACTTAAGCCTGAGAATTTTTCTCTGGTTTTTGCCCTTGTCGGTGTGATGCTCGCGATGATATCAAAAAAACGCCACAGCCGTGATATCGGCACTATTTTGGTAGCGTTTGCTGTGCTGATGTACGGAATGAAACTGATGAGCGATGCGGTTTCTCCGCTTGCGGACAGCCCTGAATTTACGCGCATTATAACGGCGTTCAAAAACCCGCTTTTATGCCTTGCGGCAGGCGCTGTGTTCACGGCGCTGATACAGTCGTCGTCTGCATCGGTCGGCATACTTGAGGCGCTTGCGCTGACGGGAAGCATATCATATTCGATGGCGGTACCGATAATAATGGGGCAAAACATCGGCACCTGTATAACGGCGCTGATTTCCAGCATAGGCGTATCACGAAATGCAAAAAAAGTGGGCGTAGTACACCTTTTATTCAATCTGCTGGGAACCGCTGTGTTTTTTGCCGCCATTTGTGTTGCTGATGCACTTTTTACGTTCAGCTTTAAAAACGACCCGATAACCCCGTTCGGCATCGCTTTTGTCCACAGCGTGTTTAATATCAGTGTCACCCTCGCTTTGCTGCCGTTCAGCGGTTGGCTTGAGAAAATGGCTGACCTTATCGTAAAAGATAAAAACAAGCGCGAGGAGCAGCGCTTGTTAGATGAGCGCTTGCTTGCAACGCCGTCGATTGCTGCGGCCGAATGCGAGGCAGTGTCCGTCAAAATGTGCAGTCTGGCCTGTCAGACCGCACTGAGCGCAATGGAATGTATGCTGGATTTTAACGAGCGCACCGCCGCAGAAGTAAAGCGGAATGAATCGGCACTGGACGAGTACGAGGATGCCCTCGGCACATATTTGATAAAGCTGTCGAGAAACGCACTTTCGGGCTCCGATTCAAGGCGGGTTTCAAAGATATTACATGTAATAAGCGATTTTGAGCGGCTTGGAGATCACTCAGTAAATATCATTGAAACGGCTGAACTGTTTGGCTCGGCGCTGGACGAAGAGACCAAAAGTTCGCTGGGTGTCTTAAAGGATGCAGTTGAAGAGATTCTTGGGCTTACGTTAAAGTCGTACGAAACATCAAGCCTCAGCCTTTCAAAGTCGGTCGAACCGCTGGAGCAGGTGATAGATGTGCTTATATCCGAGATAAAAAGCGCGCATATCAAACGTTTGCAAAAACAAAGATCCACCACCAAAGCAGGAATAGTTCTCGGTGATCTGTTTAACGACCTTGAACGCATAGGTGACCACTGTTCCA
>CAYYGY010000155.1:910-2572 GCA_964471735.1 uncultured Eubacteriales bacterium | reverse complement strand
CACAGAGCCAGCCGCTCATCGGCATCACAAACTGAAAAGCGGCAAAAACACCGGCAATCCCGCATGTCTTGCTTTTTTTCATATTCGGCTCATTCAGCCCGTTTGCAAGAGATACCGAAAAGGCATCCATAGCAAGACCAACACCAAGCAAAATGCTGTTAAAAAAGAAAGCAAACCCCAATTCCATTTCTGTTCCCCCACTTTGAATAAAAAAATACCAAGCATGGCGAAACCATACTTGGCGTCAGAACAAAAATAAAGACTCCATGTATGGCTAACCTTAGCATACATGAGTCTCGCAAATTAAAACAAGCCAGGCCGGAGGGCCAGTATGTTGACTTGTTACGCTTGAGTGCGCTTGCTACTCCCTCACAACATAGCACATTATAGCATAAAAATTCCCCGATGTCAATCCCTGTCGATATTTAGCAACGGATATTGCAAAGAAGGATTTCATGCTTTGAATTGAGATCGAATGTAAACGAGCCGAGCGGATCTTAAAGATCGTGACACGATGGAGTTCCATACCCCTGCGTTAACGCGAAAACCCCGCCCTTCTGCGCGGAAGGGTGGGGTTCACTCGATCTAATTATCTTTTTCTTTGTCCGACCGCTTGATAGGCGGCACCGTTTGTGCATGATGAGATCACTGCCTCGATAACAATCCGTCTATAAACTGACCTGCAAGACGGGCGGATCTTCCGCCGCGCTCCAAAGCAAAGCGCTCCGCAAGCAGCTCAATTTCCTCCTTGGGCATATCAATTTCATTTTCTTCAGCCAAATGATGCACGATATGAAGGAAGGTTTCCTTATTCGGTTTTGAGAAGGTTATGTGAAGTCCGAAACGCTCCGACAGGGAAACAAGCTCCTGCATCGTGTCGTTGCGGTGAATATCATCACCGTCACGGTCGGAGAAATTCTCTTTGATAATATGTCGGCGGTTGCTGGTAGCGTATATGACAACGTTATCGGATTTCGCCGTTACCGAACCTTCAAGCACCGCCTTGAGCGCATTGAAGTTATCGTCGTCTTTGAGAAAGGACAGGTCGTCGATGAATAATACAAATTTAAGCGGATTGCCCGATAATTCATCGAGAACTTTAGGTATGGCACGAAGCTGATCCTTCCTGACCTCTACGATGCGGAGCCCGTCCTTCCAAAGAGCGTTGGCGACCGCCTTTACCGTAGAGGATTTGCCTGTTCCGGCATCGCCGGTCAGCAGAATGTTAGCGGCTGGCTTATTCCGGAGCAAAGCCTTGGTATTATCCAATATGATCTTTCTTTCGCTCTCGTAATCCACAAGGTCGGTCAGCTCCGTTCTGTCGGGGTTGCGCACGGGAAGGATGTTTCCCGACTCATCAACACAGAACATATTGTACTTGGCGTAAATACCATAGCCGTGTTTGCTTATGTTTTTTGCTCGGTGGAGATAAATATCTTTAAGACGGAGCTTGGTAGTTGTAAAATCAGGCAAAAACTCCTTATATTCCAGCGGTGCTGTCAGCGTTTCTTTACTAAGTTCAGCAACCTCCTGCAAGGTGTCAAGCTCAGCCACCAGAGCATTATGCAAATAGCTCGGCACATTCATTTCAGCACCGACCATCTTTACATAGACGTTTTCGCTGTTCCGGCATAGCTCTTTTACATATTCGCCTAAGTTTCC
>CAYYGY010000155.1:0-900 GCA_964471735.1 uncultured Eubacteriales bacterium | reverse complement strand
CGCCACAAACTCAGCATAGACGCTGCCTGTGGGGTCCTCCAAATATGCACACAGAGAGGAGATCACGGGATCCTTAAGTAATTCTCTGAAGATACACAGGGTATTCAGTTTTTCTTTAAGTGTCTTCATATCAGTTCAAAATCGCCCCCGAAGCGCCGCCGGAAACAAGTGCAGCATAGCGTTTCAGGTAACCCGAAAGTTCTTTTTGCTTTGGTACAAAGTTCTTCATACGCTCGGCAAGGACCGCTTCATCTACTTTCAGTTCGATGGTGTTTTCAGGGATGTTGATACTGATAATATCGCCGTCTTCTACAACGCCGATCATACCGCCCGAAGCGGCTTCAGGTGTTACATGACCGATACAAGCGCCGCGTGTCGCGCCACTGAAACGGCCGTCAGTAATAAGAGCTACGCTATTACCAAGCCCCATTCCCATGATCGCAGAGGTGGGGTTCAGCATTTCACGCATGCCCGGACCGCCTTTCGGCCCTTCGTAACGGATAACGACAACGTCGCCTGCAACAATTTTGCCGCCGTTGATAGCCGCCTGAGCTTCTTCTTCCGAATCAAACACCTTGGCGGAGCCTTCGTGCACAAGCATTTCGGGAAGAACGGCAGAGCGCTTTACAACGCTTCCTTCAGGCGCAAGATTGCCCTTTAGTACCGCAATACCGCCCGTTTCGCTGTAAGGCTTTTCGATAGGACGGATAACCTGCGTGTCAAGATTTACACAGCCCGCAATATTCTCTCCGACGGTTTTACCTGTTACGGTCATGCAATCGGTGTTAAGCAGATTTTTCTTTGTAAGCTCGTTCATTACGGCATAAACGCCGCATGCCTCGTCGAGATCTTCCATATAGGTGCGACCTGCAGGTGCAAGGTGACAAAGGTTTGGAGTTT
>CAYYGY010000154.1:2321-2573 GCA_964471735.1 uncultured Eubacteriales bacterium | reverse complement strand
CAGCAGCCGGCTTGGTCTGTTGTGCCTGTTTTAAGCCCCGTAGCACCTTCGTAGAATCTTACCAGTTTGTTTGTGTTGACCAGTTGCGTAGAGCCGTTTCTGAGCGTATCCATCCATATAGTGCTGTATTCGGTTATAAGGCTGTGATTCATCAGTTCTCTTGACATTATTGCAATATCTCTTGCGGTCGTCAAATGCCCTTCGGCATCAAGGCCGGAGCAGTTTAGAAAATTAGTGTTCGTCATTCCAAGT
>CAYYGY010000154.1:0-2311 GCA_964471735.1 uncultured Eubacteriales bacterium | reverse complement strand
TTTGGCTCGCGAGTTCATCAGGCTGACAAAGCCCTCCTCGCTGCCTGCAACAGCCTCAGCAAGGGCGACGGTCGCATCGTTTGCCGAGCCAACAGCAACCGCTTTCAACAGTTCATCTACCGTCATTGTTTCGCCGGGCTCAAGCCATATTTGAGAGCCGCCCATCGAAGCAGCATGCTCACTGCATGTAACCTTATCCGAAAGCTTTATCTTGCCCTCTGATACTGCCTCGCAAAACAGCAGAAGAGACATGATTTTAGTTATGGAAGCAGGCGCAAGCTGTTCATCTGCATTGCTTTCAAAAAGCACCTTTCCTGTGCTCTGCTCCATGAGTATCAGCGATTTTGCCGGTAACGAATCAAGCGAAACGGAAGATGTCGCCGCTTCGACCGAGTCATCTTCGAAATTTGATAACATATCATCAGAATAGAATTCAGTTACAGGCTGAGCCGTTTGCGGTGTTTCCGATTCATCGGCAAATGCGGTCACACTAAACAAGCTGCAGATCAATGCAAACGCGATTACCTTTTTAAAAAGTTTCATATTAACACTCCTTAATGCAAACAAAATCAGTAATATATATGTTGCTGAGTGTTTATTTTTGACCATTATGTTAAAAATAGTGCGGGGTGATAATATGAAAAAATGTATAGTATCCGTTTTTATGATGATTATTTTGTGCGGCTGTACACAAAAACAGGTTGAGCTAACTAATGTAGTACCGCAGGTTGCTAACACCACAACTGTATGCTACGGCACTGTTGTGTCAGACGATTGTTATACTTTAACTATTCAAAAGGGTGCTGTTATTGAAAACATCTTCTTTGAACAGGGCGAACGGGTAAGTGAAGGCGACCTTGTTGCTCAATCATATTATAACGGAACCAGTCAAAATCATATCGCTGAGTCAGGCGGAGTCATTACCGAATTACAGCTAAGCATAGGCGATAAATATGACGGAAAAAAGAATATAATCATCACAAAAACCGACAATGTATACCTGACAGTATTGCTGGAACAGCGTGATATTTCAATAGTCAAGGTGGGCGACAGCGCAAAGGTCAGCGGTGAAGCCTTTCAAAGCAGTGAGTATGACGCTACAGTTGAAAAAATATATTCCGTAGCAGAGCAAAGCGGCGACACTGTGTATGTCACTGCAAAACTAAGGCTTGATAACGCGGACGATTCGGTTGTTCCGGGCTTGTCAGCGGTGGCTGAGATAACAACCGTATCAGACACTAAACGTTTTATATTGCCTGATTCATCAATAGGTTACGACGGACGTTACTATGTATGTAACGAAGCGCTTGAAAAGATATATTTAACCTATGCAAAAAAGTGTGATGAGGGGTATATAGTCGAGGGAGTGGAAACAACTCAGGCGGTTTTGCTTAATGTAAGCGAGGCGGACAAATGATAAAAGGCCTTATCTTGTTTGCAAAGTCGGTCAAATACGGATATAAGAATATGCTTCTTTACTCAGTAAGCATCTGTATGTCTGTTTCGCTTGTTTTTGCGGTTCATACTCTGTCGCAAATTGCGTTTAAAACCGTCGACAGCGAACTTGACAGCGTAATGTTTAACGGGCTGGAAATAAAGGTCAGCAATTTAACGCTGGTCGACGTTGACAAATCGGTGTTCGATATCGCTTTAAACACCCGAAATGAAGCAGGACAGATTGCTTATGCAAGCGGACAGGCCGATGGTGAGAAAACACAAATATACGGTGTAGACTCGATGTCAGCAAAAATGCTTAATTATAAATTGACACAGGGTAGGAACATTTCTCTTGCCGATACAGATGCATACAACAGAGTATGCGTAGTAAGCACTCAGTTTGCTGAAAAGCTGTTCGGTACAAGCGACTGCGTCGGCAGACCGCTTAGAATAAATATAGGCAAATCAAGCGATATATTTTCGATAATCGGTGTTTACGAGAGCGGATATATCAGCTCGGCGGTCGACTATTCGCTGGATAAAATATATCTGCCGTTTTCGGTAGTAAAGCGAATGTTACCCAATATGATATCCCAGAATTTTATAGTTAAAAAAAGCGATTCACTTAATAGCTTTTTGAAAGAGCTTGACCAAACAGTAGGGCTTAATAATGTCAGCGTTAACGACCTGTCCGAGCAAAGGGATGCTATTGACAGAATATTTGACACAGTTTCTATAATATTGGGTATAATCACTTGGCTGTCGATAGTCATCGCTGTCTTCAGTCTGTTTGTAATAATGCTTATCAATGTAAAGCAGAGCTTTAAGGAGATAGGACTTAAAAAATCACTCGGTGCATCGTCTGCGAATATAC
>CAYYGY010000153.1:0-2589 GCA_964471735.1 uncultured Eubacteriales bacterium | reverse complement strand
CATCGTTTCTCCCGATGAGGGTGGTATGGGCCGATGCATCTATTATTCCTCTGTCTTGGGCGTTGACCTTGGAATGTTCTACAAGCGCCGCAACTATTCAATAATCGTTAACGGCCGCAACCCTATCGAGGCTCACGAGTATCTCGGAAATGATATTTCGGGCAAGGATGTTATCATCGTTGATGATATGATATCTTCGGGTGACTCGGTTCTTGACATCGGCAAGAAGCTCAAAGAGCGCAAGGCTCGCAGAATTTTCGTATTCGCTTCGTTCGGTCTTTTTGTTGAAGGTTTCGAGAACTTTGACAAGGCTTACGAGGCCGGATATATCGACAAGGTGTTCACTACAAACCTTGTTTATGCGAAGCCGGAGCTTCTCACCAAGCCTTGGTACTGCCGTGTTGATATGTCTAAGTACATTGCTCTGATAATCGACACTCTCAATCACGACGCTTCTATGAGTGGCCTTCTTGCACCTATTGACAAGATAAAAGCCCTGCTTGCAAAGCAATAAAGACCGTTTTGTTACATTAAAAAACCGTCGGAAGAAAATTTCTTCCGACGGTTTTTTGTATGCACTTTTGCGTCTAATGCGCCGCCGCTTTTTGTCTTTGCTTTGGGGCAGGCCGTTGTTTGAGCAAATCAATATAGGCGTCGATATCGAACGGCCGCACTTTTTCATCCTTTTTCAGGTATAGCGGATGGTGAGGATGCCCTTTTGACGATATCTTGCCTGCCGTGCACCACTGCGCGCCGCAGCGCCTGCCTATCTCTATCATATCACTTACACAGTCACACAGGTATGGGCGCTTTTCGATTATCGTTCCCCACGCCGCCCAGACGGTGGGGGTATTGCCTTCTGCGTAAAGACCGAGCACGTATTCAAAGGCTTTCATATTTTCTTCATGCAAACTTAAGTTAAAATGAATATCCATATCATCGGGGTCTGTTGCCCTCTGGGCATAGACGTTGAACATTATCCAACTGTCGTATCCGTTTGCGGCCGCTATCCTCGACACCGACTTAAGCGTATTATCCAGGTCATCAGGCCGCGCCGTAGAAGGATTGATACCTATACAAATGAGGGGGTTGGCACCTCTTGTGCCGAGTATGTATCTGTATTCTTGATAGCTGTTTGGAACGTACAGCCATCTTGCGTGGTCATATTCACTAAGCCGTGTGATGTCCGACTCTTCCATTGCCTGAGAAAACGGCACTATTTTCAAATCAGATGATTCAGCGCAAGGAATGTGCATGATCTCACTCCCATTTTTATATAAAACTAATGGGGATGGCCGAAGTCATCCCCATTTGCGATCTCAGAATAAAGCTTACGCCTTGCCGACAGAGCCAAAGAGCTCCATCTTCTCTTTAACAGTTGCCTTGATAGCATCAAAGCCGGGTGCAAGAAGCTTTCTGGGGTCGAAGCCCTTGCCCTGAAGGTCTTTTCCTGCCTCAACATACTCGCGGGTTGCGGCGGCAAAAGCCAACTGGCACTCAGTGTTAACGTTGATCTTTGAAACGCCGAGAGAGATAGCCTCTTTGATCATTTCAGCAGGGATACCGGTGCCGCCGTGAAGAACGAGAGGCATTTCGCCGGTAAGGTCCTGAATAGCAGCGAGGGTGTCAAAGCGCAAGCCGCTCCAATTCTCAGGATATTTGCCGTGAATATTGCCGATGCCGGCTGCAAGCATGGTTACACCCAGGTCGGCGATCATCTTGCACTCGTTAGGATCGGCAACCTCGCCGCCGCCTACGACGCCGTCTTCCTCGCCGCCGATAGAACCGACCTCAGCCTCGATTGAAAGGCCGAGCTTATCGGTAAGAGCAACAAGCTCCTTAGTCTTGGCAATATTCTCGTCGATGGGATAATGTGAACCGTCGAACATTACAGATGAGAAGCCGGCCTCAATGCACTTGAGCGCGCCCTCATAACTGCCGTGATCAAGGTGAAGAGCGACAGGAACAGTGATGCCGAGATCCTTGATCATACCGTTGACCATGCCTACGATGGTGGTATATCCGCACATATACTTACCTGCACCCTCGGACACACCGAGTATAACAGGCGAATTAAGCTCCTGTGCGGTGAGAAGAATGGCCTTTGTCCACTCAAGGTTGTTGATATTGAACTGACCGACAGCGTAATGGCCGGCCTTTGCTTTGTTAAGCATTTCTTTTGCTGATACTAACATTTACACGACTCCTTTAAAAGAAATTTATATATGATATTCTACTATATATTGGACAAAAAATCAAGACTTAATGCGAGAAGAGTCGAACACAAATCGGTTTTGAAATGAATTTTTCACCCATACGGCATCGCTTTTCACGAATATACGCCGTATATCAAGCGAAAAAGCGATATTTTAGCCAAAAACGGCTGTCGCAAGGCGGTTCGGCTTCGGCTCTCCTCGCATTAATCAATAGAATGTTACTACCTCTTGTTTCGGGGCAGATGTAAGCTGAGCTGTTTTGACTTTGAGCAGGGGACCTTTTCCTCTGTAAGCCTTGTTATATTCGAAAACGACCTCTGCCGTTATGTCAAGCCAATCTCTTGTTTTTACGGTTTTCGCACCGCTCCAGACA
>CAYYGY010000152.1:0-2612 GCA_964471735.1 uncultured Eubacteriales bacterium | reverse complement strand
ATCGTTTGTGTCGATGTCAATATTGACAGATATCGACGAAGCAGGCGTTCAGCAGCAACGTGACTGCTGTGATGCGTCTGTACTGGTCGGAACTGATGAAAAATACCTCATCGTAAGCGACGAAATGAGCGTGCCCGATACCTGTGACTCGATAAAGAGCATCATCAGAAGCGAAACAAGAGTGCTGATATCCGACACAAAGATAATCGGCAACAAGGTCGTGGTAAAAGGAGATCTGCGGGTAAAATTTCTCTATCTAGGGGAAGAAAACGGTGGATATTTCACAGCCGCAGAAAGTTTTCCGTTCAGTCAGATACTGGATATAAACTCGCTTACGGAAAACTGCACCTGCTATGTGGATACCTGCGTGCTAAATTGCGAGGCAAGGCCCCAGACCGATATGAGCGGAATGATGCGAAAGGCCATGATAGGCGCAAAAATATATCTAAGCGTAACCGCTTTTTGTAATTCTGAAGTACCGTTTTTGACCGATGCTTTTTCAACGCAAAACGAGTTAGCTCTCACCGTCGAGCCTCTATCACTTGAAAGGGTCGCCTATACATACAACGACCGTTGCCAGATAGCAAAGAAACTGGATGTGCCCGTTGAAAGCATTGACACTATCATAGATTTGTGGTGTGAAGCAGAATGCGGAAAGGTCAGCCTTGCAAACGGCAACTTAGGTATGAACGGCACCCTTTGTGTCAGCCTGCTTGCCTGTGACTCAAACGGCGACCCGCAGTACTTTGAGCGCAACGTGGATTTTGAGTTTGACAGCCAGACAGATGCATCGCTTTCAGGCAGCGAATTCAGATGCTCAGTCACGCCTGTAAGCATAACTTCTACTCAGTCGCGCGGCGGACTCGAAATAAAGGCAGATGTAAATATAAGGATAGATGTGCTCGAACATACCTCCTGCGATGTAATAACCTGCGCGGAACTCGGCGACAAGCTGAAAAGTAAATACAGCAACTCTTCAATAGTCATATACAGAGCGGACGGCGGCGAGCGGCTGTGGGATATAGCAAAACGCTACAACACGTCGGTATCGTCGATAACAGGGCTCAATTCGCTTTCGGGAGAGTCAGTAACAAACGATATGACCCTCGTCATACCCGTCGGCATAGCATAATAAAAAGCCTCCTTGAACTTTTTTGATTCAGCGGTTATAATCAAGCTGTACCAAAAAGGTCAGGGAGGCTTTAACTTGGAAGTTTTTTGCGATATCGAAACTTTGCCGGACTTGTGCGGCGGACATATATTTGATACCCACGCGCATTATGACGATCCTGCCTTTTACGAGGATACGGATGAGTTGTTGGCGGTTCTTAATAAGTACGGCGTAAGCGGCATAATCACCTGTGGGTGCAATAAGGACTCGTCAATCAAGGCTGTCAGCTTGGCACATAAATATGACTTTGTCTATGCTGCTGTCGGGCTTCACCCCGAAAACACCGCCGAGGGGTATGACGAGTCGTGGATACGCGCTCTTGCGAAGGACGGGCGCTGTGTTGCGATAGGCGAGATAGGCCTCGACTATCACCGGAGTGAGCCAAACGAAAATGATAAGCAGATATTTATCCGCCAGTTGCAGCTTGCAAAAGAACTCGGCCTGCCCGTTATAATGCACGACAGAGAAGCGCATCAGGATACCTTTGACATCGTCAGAGAGCATCTCCCCAAAGGTGTGATGCACTGCTTTTCAGGCAGTGCACAGATGGCGCGCCAGCTTGTTGATATGGGCCTTTATATAGGAATCGGCGGGGTGCTTACCTTTAAAAACGCACGCAAAACGGTTGAGGTAGTACATCAGATACCGCTCGATATGATTTTGCTTGAAACCGATGCGCCGTATCTCGCGCCGGTGCCGCACAGAGGCAAGCGCAACGATTCACTCAAAATCGCTTTTGTTGCACAGCGTCTGGCCGAGATTAAGGGCGTCACTGTAAGAGATGTGCTTGACATAACCGAACAAAACGCAAAACGGCTGTTTGGTATAAAATAAAAAAGAGCGGGTGAACGGAGACCACTTCTTAAAGAAGTTGTCTCCGTTTTTCTATCTAAGAAAAAATGACACTCTCAAGATTTGAAAAGGCTATATCGGATATGCCACCAAAACGCATCTTCTAAAATCGGCATTTTTATAATGTGTTTTCCTTTTTTTATGGCATAATCAAGAGCAATCTTAGTTCCGCTTTTTCGGTTGGTGGGCGCATTTTGTTTATCATAATAAACAATACAAAATTGGCTATTATTTATCATTTCATAGTTACGTTCAATATAGACCGATTTGCCCGAGCCGATTATCATTTCGGGATAGTAAGTATCCTCATAACTTTCCAAAAGATAGTTTTTATAATGCTCACTAATATATGGATATTCCGCCCGTACGTAAACTCGTTTTATGTGCGGGTATTTTTCTTTGTGTTTTGTCACGAGTTCGAGGCAAAGGTCATTAAAGCGGCTCTTGCTACCGAAAAGAAATGTATCAATTTTTCTGTCCACAATCAGTTTATCAATAATCTCGCATAATTGTTCTTTTAGTTTTTCGGTTTCGTTAATCGTTCTATGACCGAAAAAGCAACAAGTATGATTTTTGTCCATATTTTCAC
>CAYYGY010000151.1:895-2618 GCA_964471735.1 uncultured Eubacteriales bacterium | reverse complement strand
ACGTCAAACACGCAAAGCGGACGCGCGTTGCCGATGTGGATAAAGTTGTACACCGTCGGGCCGCAGGCATAAATGCCCACCTTGCCGTCGTTTATCGGTTTAAACTCATCTTTTTGTCTTGTAAGGGTGTTAAATATTTTCATAGGGCTTCTCCTCCTAATTTTCCTTTTTACCGTCAAACTGTTTTTTGAGGCTTGCCACCTCTTGTTTCAGCTTTGCAATTTCCTGTGCCACCGGATCCGGAATGTTTATCTGGTCAAGGTCGCATCTTATACCGTTGCGCTTTACGATCTTTGCAGGAACGCCTACCGCTGTGCAATTGTCAGGCACTTCGTTAAGCACGACAGCGCCGGCGGCTATTCTTGAATTGTCGCCCACCTTAAAGGGGCCGAGCACCTTAGCGCCCGCGCCTATCATAACATTGTTGCCGATGGTGGGGTGCCGCTTGCCATGATCTTTGCCTGTACCGCCAAGGGTAACGCCCTGATAGATAGTTACATCATCACCTATCTCGGTGGTCTCGCCTATTACGACGCCTGTGCCGTGATCGATGAAAAGACGACGGCCTATCGTGGCGCCCGGATGAATTTCAATACCCGTTTTGCGCGCGGCTCTCTGAGATATTGCTCTGGCGATAAAGAAGTGCTTGCGGTTATAAAACCACTTTGCACGGCGATGAAGACGTATTGCCTTCAGCCCCGGATAAAGAAATAATATTTCAAAAAACGAGCGCGCTGCAGGGTCTCGGTCACGCACCGTTGCAATGTCCTCTCTCAAAATGTCAAACATAGTTTTCCTCCTGTATAAAATAAAAATACCGCCTTTACCGCCCAAAAGGGCAGCGAAGGCGATAAGTAAATCGCGGTTCCACTTCGGTTTGTAACTTTAGATGCCTGTAACGGGGCAAACCGCACGGAAATACTCGCGCCCTTTCCTTCCGTGTGCTGGTGGGTGCATTCGCCGCCAAGCCGTCGCAAGAGGCCCTTGCAGCCTGTTGAGGCCTCATCTCTGTTGCCGTACAAAGCGGTTACTTATCCCACGTAATAGCAGTTAATATATCTTACTACATTATATAATACTAAAGTGAAATTGTCCACCTTTTTTTAGTTTTTTATAAACCGGCGGTTTTCATAAACATATATAACGCCCGAAACGACCGTCATTGCGGTAGAAAACCATATCGCGACACAATAGATTATTCTGAGAATATCGGTCGGTGTTCCGACAAGTAAATTAAGCTCCAGTGAGGCATCAAGGCTTATCACATACTCAAACGTAAGTGCTGTAATTATTGCCACCATCTGGCTTACGGTCTTTATCTTGCCGAAAATGTTTGCGGCAACCACCTTTCCGCTGCTGGCGGCCATATAGCGCACAGACGTGACCAAAAACTCCCTCGTCAGAACAATGAAGTTGACCCACATCATTGGAACAAGTCCGCCTATACCGCAAACGGTAAAGCCCAGAAACGCGGCCGTTGTAAGCATCTTATCCGCAAGCGGGTCAAGGAATTTTCCTAAATCAGTGATAAGGTTATACTTGCGGGCCATTTTGCCGTCAACAAGGTCGGTAAGTGACGCAACAATAAAAACCAAAAGCGCATATAAATAATGATGCGCAAAATCAACCGTCAAAAGCACCAGAAACAAAGGCACCATAACGATTCGCGCCACAGTCAATTTATTTGGCAGTGTCATATTTTTCTCCTTACTCTGCCTGAACG
>CAYYGY010000151.1:0-885 GCA_964471735.1 uncultured Eubacteriales bacterium | reverse complement strand
GTCGGTTATCTCAACCTCCACTATGTCGCCGCATTTTGCTCTGTCTTGCGTCGGGGTGAAGAATACCTTTGCATCTATCTCAGGTGCATCACCCTTGGTGCGGCCGTAAAGGCACTTTATGTAGTCGTCATAGCCTTCAACGATAACACTGCACACTTCGCCTATCTTTGCCGCGTTCTTTTCGTCAACTATTCTAAGCTGAGCGTCCATTATTATCTCCGCCCTGCGTGTCTTGACCCCGTCATCTATCTGTCCGTCCATAGTGCACGCGGCCGTGCCCTCCTCGGCAGAATAAGCAAAGCAACCTACTCGGTCAAACTTTACCTCATGCACAAAATCGCACAGCTCATCAAACTGCTCCTGCGTTTCACCCGGAAAACCGGTAATAAACGTAGTCCTCAGCGTTACATCGGGCAATTTTTCTCTTATCCGGCTGATAAGCTTTACAAGGCTTTCTCTGTCACCGCTGCGGTTCATTCTGCGCAGTATCTCGCCGTTGCAGTGCTGAAGAGGTATGTCAAGATAATTGAGCACCTTATCCTGATGCGCCATAGTATCAAGCAGTTTATCGGAGATCAGGTCGGGATATGTGTATAAAAGACGTATCCACTCTATACCGTCTACCTTGCACAGCTCGTCCAACAGCTCAGCCAGACGCGGCTCGCCGAAAATATCACTGCCGTAGTTGGTCGTGTCCTGCGCAACTACCACCAGTTCTTTCACGCCGCGCTTTGCAAGGCGCTCTGCCTCCTCAACGATGTCCTCAGGCCTGCGCGAACGGTAGCGACCTCTTATCTTCGGTATCGCGCAATAGGTACAGCAGTTGTCACAGCCGTCGGCTATGCGCAGATACGCCATATAGGGCGGCGTAGTAATTATGCGGTC
>CAYYGY010000150.1:0-2658 GCA_964471735.1 uncultured Eubacteriales bacterium | reverse complement strand
CACTCTTTTTCGGTTCTACAATTCCTTGCACATACTGCCAATCTGTGTAGTAAGCATCAAAGGTAAAATAGTAGGGTTCAGAAGTGCCATCACTATAATACAAGCGGAGAATCAGCCCAAAGTACGGCAAGGAAGCATCCAGTCCATCCGACGCACTGTCGGGTTTTGCGTTTGCTTTCGCCCAACCGGAGAAAACAAAGCTGGTATTTCCCGGTAGTGCAAGGCGTGCTGTCTGATTCATGCGAACATAGTCAGCTCTTCCACTGAGGGAAACATATTTGCTACCAAACAATACATCAGTTGTAGCAAATGTAGGAGTCGCACTACTATACCATCCATAAAGAGAAGATGATGCAGAAGTCGGAATTGAGGTATAGAATTCAAAGGAACCATTTTCGACAATGTTGTAAGTAGAAGCTGCCTCGCCTGTTTCTAACTGCAGAGCATCTACATAGATGCTTCCCGTTACGCCCGTCGGGACAACTGCGACACGGTAGCTTGCTGTGCTTGTAGGCTTGTAGGTAACAGTCAGACGAATCCACCCTTCGTTAATCGAAGATGTGCCATAATTCACAGCCTCGCTGCTCATTTGCTCAGCTCCACTGCTATTCAAGAATGACAGTCTAATGCTACCTGTATCACTGAAGGTTGTGTCATCAGGAACATTTACATAGGCAGATAAGGTGTAGTATTTACCTCCTGTCAGGCTTACTGTTTGATAGAATGTGGAGGTTGTAGCTGTAAATGACTTGTCACCAATATAATGAACGGTTGTATTTGTTGTAGAATTCGTCCAATTTGTCGTTCCGTTTTCTGCGCTGCTGTTTTTAAGCAGATTGATTCCCTGCTGTCCTGCAGAGGCAGTAGAAGTAATACGATTATTTTTCTTGCTCGTACCTGAATTTTCGGTATATGTTGCTGCTCCTGCCCCGAGAATCTCAGATTCATCACTGTTTGATGTATAGCTACCAACAGTATGACCCAGCTTGTCGAGGATCTTGACAGTTAAGAGATCATCGCCGGTATCACCGGATACAAGATTCCCATCAGAATCCATGTAAGGAACTCCGTCTTTACCATAATAGCGATAGGCCGTCTGAGAATGGGCCCTCTTGTGAGCATGATATTTAGCGCCGTAAACTATATCGTCGCCGTCTGCAATATACTCATAGAAGCGAGACACATTCCGTAAATAGCTGTAATTATACTCTATACCATAATTTGCTTCGCTGTCATATATTCGACGCAAGCGATATATGTTGTTATATTTGGAGTCTTCGTCGGAGCTGCTGAAATAAGAATAGTTCATAACAGCACCATCTGCGAATGTCACAGAAGTAAGCATGACATAGGGAGCATCCGCAGTTCCCCAATCCTCTGTACCAAGCGTAACGGTACGATTTGTGACAGCGGTTGAATCATCATAATCACACTCACCGATGATTTTAGAAACGAAATTCCCACTGTACTCAATTTTCAAAACTTGCTCCGCTGCTTTTCCATCTTCGTATTCAGCGTCTACATTTACACGATATACTGCAGTTACCTTGTTTGCTCCACTTGAAGTCGGTTTCCACGATGTTGTACTGCTGCTATAGGCGTTATCGTTATAGCAATAATACAATGCGTTTCCATAGGCATCTTTTTGCTCTGTGAGGTATCCATTTACAAAAATCCATGTGTCTCCATAGGGATTAGTCATGGTATATGTAGTGCCGGATACGGTAATTTTTAGGTTCAAACCATCTTCATCATAATAACCATCAGTATCGTAACGGAAATAATGTTCTGTACCATCTCCATCAGTATAAATCATGTAGGTAGTACCACCTACGGTCAGCGGTGTTACTGTTTGCTGCACAGATAACTTCCAGCCGATACCAACAAGCATATTGTTATAGTTTCTGGCATTTACATCAAGGTAGCTACTAGAAAAATAACTTCCAGTCAGAGATGTATTGTAGATCAAGGAAACGGAAAATGGCATAACGTTGCTTGAAGATGCAAACAGGGGCACGATATGTGTATTCTCCAAGGAATAGTCACTGATATACGATGTACCCGCTCGGCCAATGTTCAGTTCCTGATAGGTATAACTACTCTCAATGCCGCGAATATTGCGATAAGAAATTTTCATACGAGGGCGAGAGGAATGGGTGCTCTTAGGGCCTACAAAGGTTGCACGGGATTGTACATCCGATTCATCCACGACTTTCAGTGCAATACCCAAGTTTTCAACATTATCTTCACTGTCATACCAGTCATATGCCAGCGTTGTGATGTCCCAACTGACATAGCTTCCCGTTGCAGTGCTACTTAGGGTTTGCTTATCGAGTAAAACGTCACTAATGGTCGTTGTTCCGTTAGTCGTCTGATTCCATGTCAGATTGTTTGCCCAGCTCTGCCAAGATGATGCCGCTGATTTTCCATTCAGGCTACCAGCCTTCGTAATTGCATAAGCACCAACTTCGATAGCGGCTCCATCCGTTATATCAGAATGTGTATAGTGATACAGCGAAATTTCTGCCTCATAAACCTCGCAGCCTCCCGGAAGTCTAACCAGATCATTCACATGTAGGTAAGTCCGGGTTAGGCCATTATTGTTTCCGTTGTCGCCCACGTAAAGGGAGGTATCAGATGTATCCGGCGAATCCTTAT
>CAYYGY010000149.1:0-2691 GCA_964471735.1 uncultured Eubacteriales bacterium | reverse complement strand
AAGGTGCTTGAGCTGTCAGACAAGATAGTCAAAGAAAACAACCTGACTACACTTATGGTAACGCACAATATGCGTGATGCCATTGCTCACGGCAACCGCCTGATAATGATGAACAACGGCAGGATAGTCGTTGATGTATGCGGAGAGGAAAAGAAAAAACTCACGGTCGAGCAGCTTATCGAGATGTTCTCGACCGCCAGCGGAAGCCAGTTTGCCAGCGATAAGGCAATACTTTCATAACAAGCTGCACTTCGGCCTGTCGGTCGGAGTGCTTTTTGCGGGGACATAATTTAAAAATATCTAAAGGGAAGTATAATTATGCAGAAAAACAAAATCGTTATGCCAAGCGAGGCGGCTTATATCGTAGGCCTGATTCTTATCGCGCTGTCGGTGTCGATGGTCACCGCCAGTGATTTCGGAGTTTCAATGATAGTGGCGCCTGCGTATATCCTCAGCCTGAAATTCGAGGCGTTGTCCTTCGGCCAGTGCGAGTACATCGTTCAGGGTCTGATGTTTATTGTTTTCTGCATACTTATGAAAAAGGTAAAGGCCGTTTACTTCAGCTCGTTCATCACATGCATCATCTACGGCGCGGTGCTGGATCTGTGGCGCTGGGCCGTACCTGTGTTCAACCCCGACATTACGCCAGCCGGCACTATGGCCTTGTGGCTGAGGGTCGTGCTGTTTATAACAGGAAACCTACTTACTGCATTTTGCGTTGCGTTGATGTTTCACACCTACATATACCCGCAGGTTTACGATTTCTTTGTAAAGGGCATCAGCGAAAGGTTCAATCTAAACCTTGCAAAATTTAAGACTGCCTTCGATATCTCGTGCCTTTTGGTTGCCGCCTCGATGACGCTTATCTTCTTCGGCAGGTTTGAAGGCATAGGACTCGGCACAGTGATAGTTGCCTGCGCTAACGGCACGGTGATAGGCTTCTTCGGCAAGTGGCTGGACAGCAACTTTGAGTTTAAGCCGCTGTTTGGAAAATTTGCGGACAAATTCACATTATAAACACGCAGAAACCAATTGACTTATTTTTTATTAAGTTGTATAATTCAATGCGAGGAGACAGGAGTTGATCAACAATGTCAAACGTTAAGCTTACCTATGACCTAAAGGCAAAAGCATCTTATGATGTTATAGTTGCAGGCGGCGGTGTCGCAGGTGTTGCGGCCGCGCTTACCGCGCGCGAGAGAGGCATGAAGGTCTTACTGATAGAAAAGTCCTGCGTTCTCGGCGGACTTGCCACTATGGGACTGGTCAATCTGTTCGTACCGATGTGCAACGGAAGAGGAAGGCAGATAATATTCGGCCTTGCCGACAAATGGATTGACGAGTGTGCGAAATACGGCTATGAAACTATGGTTGATGAATGGAAAAACAGAAAAGACGGATATGCCGCCTGTGAAACTAAGGCCAGACTTGTTCAGCGCTATTCACCCTACATATTTGCGCTACAGATGACCGAAATGATCAAAAACGCAGGCATAGATCTGCTGTTCGACTGTATGGTTACAGAGCCGGTTATGGACGGCAAGGTTTGTAAAGGCATCATAACAGAAAGCAAGTCCGGCAGAGAGTATTACGAGGCAAAAATGGTAATCGACACCACAGGTGACGCCGATATTCTTCGCCGCTCAGGTATGCCGACCGTTAAGGGAAAGAATTTTCACACCTATATCGGCAAGCTTATTTCGCTTGACACCTGCAAAAAGGCAATTGAGAAAAACGATATTGACAAAGCGTTTATTCCTTTCAGCGGCGGGTTAATTGATCTTTACGGGCACAATCAACCTGATGATGTGCCTCTTTGGTCCGGCACAACCGTTGAGGAAGTAACAGATTATTATGTTTTAGAGCAGCTTGTTATGTTGGAAAAAATTAAGGCTTTAGAAGACAAAAACACCAGAGATATCGCTATGCTTCCCATGATGCCCAACTTCCGCACAACCTGCCGTATCGACGGCGACTATACCCTGCTTGAAAGTGATGCCTACAAGCATTTTGATGATTCAATCTGCGCCATCAATGACTTTGAGAGAAGAGATTTTCTTTACGAGGTCCCCCTGCGCTGTTTGACCAAAAAGGGCTGGCCCAACTTAATCACTGCAGGTAGAAGTGCATCTGCAGATGGCTATGGTTGGGACGTGCTTAGAGTGATCCCGCCCGCTATCCTTACCGGTCAGGCCGCTGCTGAGGCTGCCGCGCTGGCCATTGAGAGCAACACCCCCATCGCTGAGGTGGACATCGCTGTTTTGCAATCCAGACTTGAAAACGACGACAACATTATGATCCACTTCCCAGACGAACTGATTCCTGAGGACACAAGCGTTATAGAAATTGCTCCTGCCTGTGGGCACATATAAAACTACCAGAGCGGCCGTGTAAAAACGGCCTCTCTATTTACCGCAACCGCTTTATCGCGTTAATGTGGTGAATTTGCACAACAAAGCCTGTCTGTTTTGCTCTTTTGCCGTAAAAGTATACAAAATATGAAATATCTAAAAAAACTTCTTTACTTTAGCACACTAATGTGATATTATAATGGCGTGATGATTAATCATATGTATTTAGGAGGAATAAAAAATGAAAAAATTTCTTTGCTTGGCGCTTGCGCTTGTTATGATGGCAGGACTTTGCGCTTGCTCAGGTGAGTCAGCAGATAACACCTTTACTGTCGGTTTT
>CAYYGY010000148.1:0-2700 GCA_964471735.1 uncultured Eubacteriales bacterium | reverse complement strand
GATGTCAAGATTATGCTCGATAACTATTACCGTATTGCCGCATTCAACAAGTTGATTTAAAACACCGATAAGCTTGTGCACATCATATGTGTGCAGGCCTGTAGTAGGCTCGTCCAAAACGTAAATAGTTTTTCCGGTAGCCCGTTTTGAAAGCTCGGTCGCAAGTTTTACACGCTGCGCCTCTCCGCCGGAAAGAGTGGTCGCAGGTTGCCCTAATTTTACATATCCCAGCCCGACGTTGTACAAAGTTTTAAGCTTAGTATATATCTTAGGCTGTACCTCAAAAAAGTGCATCGCCTCTTCAACAGTCATTTCAAGGACATCATAAATACTTTTGCCTTTGAACTTGACTTCAAGTGTTTCCCTGTTATATCTTCTGCCTTTGCAGACATCGCAGGGTACATAAATATCAGACAAAAAGTGCATCTCTATCTTAACAATGCCGTCGCCCTGACAGGCTTCACACCGTCCCCCTTTAACATTAAACGAAAATCGGCTTGAGCTGTATCCGTGCATTTTTGCATCCTGCGTCTGGGCAAACAGTTCTCTGATATCATTGAACACACCTGTATAAGTGGCAGGATTCGAACGCGGTGTGCGCCCTATCGGTGACTGGTCAATATCAATTATTTTATCAAGCGCTTCTGCGCCCTCAATTCGCTTATGGGCGCCTGCTTTCTGCTTTGAGCCGTTAAGCACGTTAGAAAGCTTTTTATACAATATCTCGTTTATCAATGACGATTTGCCTGACCCTGACACGCCCGTAACGGCGATAAGCATACCAAGCGGTATCTCGACATCGACATTCTTAAGGTTATTCTGCGTTGCACCGATAATTTTTAGACTGTTACCGTTACCTTTTCTCCTGCTTGACGGCACCTCTATCCTGCGTCTGCCTGACAGGTAGTCGCCGGTAATAGATTCCTTGCAGGCAATTATATCGTCGAAAGTTCCTGCGCAGATTATCTCTCCGCCGTTTATACCGGCACCGGGGCCTACATCAACTACGTAATCGGCAGACCTCATCGTTTCTTCATCGTGCTCAACCACTATAAGGGTATTGCCGATGTCGGTAAGTTTTCTTAATGTTTTGATAAGCTTTTCATTATCCCTTTGGTGCAGGCCGATGCTGGGCTCATCGAGGATATACAGCACGCCTGTCAGAGAAGACCCTATCTGCGTTGCAAGCCTGATCCTTTGGCTTTCACCGCCGGAAAGCGTTGCCGCTGTCCTTGACAAGGTAAGGTAGTTAAGGCCCACGCTGTCTAAAAATCCGAGTCTGTTTTTTATCTCTTTGATGATTGAGTGAGCTATCATTTCGTTTCTATCAGACAACTTCAAATCGTCAAAAAATCTCAAGGCATCAAGCACAGACAGGTTGCTGATGTAGTCGATGTTTTTACCGCCGACCGTTACACCCAGCGATACCGGATTAAGTCTGGCTCCCTTGCACGAGGGACATTCGCATATGCTCATATGCGATTCTATCTCGGTTTTCGCTATCTCCGAACTGCTCTCTTTATACCTTCTCTCAAGATTGTTGCACACGCCTTCAAAGGCAGACAGATAGGTTCCGCCGCCTAAGGCGTCCGACCGCTTGACCCTGATCTTTTCACCTTTCGTTCCGTAAAGCAGGGCATCAAGCGCCTCTTCAGACAAATCACAAAGCGGTGTATCCATCGTAAAGCCGTACCTATCGCCCAGACCTTTATAGTACATAGTCGCGATAGAATTATGCTTGTCGACAGCGTTCCAGCCGCTCGCCCTTACAGCGCCCTGCGACAGGGACAGCGACATATCGCTGATGACCAGTTCAGGGTCGACCTTCATAAACACGCCCAGACCTGAGCAAGTGGGACATGCTCCGTACGGGTTGTTGAAAGAGAACATACGCGGTGCCAATTCCTCGATGCTGATGTCGTGCTCAGGGCAGGAGTAATTCTGCGAAAACAGCATATCCTCGCCGTCTACAACACTGACCACAACAATACCGTTCGACAGTGCTGAGGCGGTTTCGACAGAATCGCTAAGACGTGATTCGATGCCCTCCTTTATGACCAGTCTGTCTACAACTATCTCGATAGTGTGCTTGTTGTTTTTTTCTATCTCGATTTTTTCGTTTAAATCGTAAATTATGCCGTCTATCCTGACGCGGACAAAGCCGCTCTTTTTTGCTTTTTCAAGTTCTTTGATATGCTCGCCTTTTCTGCCTCTTACTATCGGCGACAAAATCATTATTTTTTGGTCATTTTCAAGTTTCATTACCCTGTCAACTATCTGGTCTACAGTCTGCTGAACTATTTTTTTACCGCACACAGGGCAGTGCGGCACGCCGACGCGGGCGAATAGGAGCCTTAGATAGTCGTGTATCTCTGTAACAGTACCGACGGTGGAACGCGGATTTTTGGAAGTGGTCTTCTGGTCTATGGATATAGCAGGAGATAAGCCGTCGATGCTGTCAACATCCGGCTTGTCCATCTGGCCCAAAAACTGTCTTGCATAACTTGAAAGCGACTCGATATATCGCCTTTGACCTTCTGCATATAAGGTGTCAAAAGCGATAGAAGATTTGCCAGAACCAGACAGTCCGGTCAACACCACAAGCTTGTCACGGGGTATTTTAAGGTCAACATTTTTTAAGTTGTGTTCCCTTGCCCCTTTGATTACGATTTTATCCATTGGCATTATCCTATTTCTCCT
>CAYYGY010000147.1:0-2705 GCA_964471735.1 uncultured Eubacteriales bacterium | reverse complement strand
CAATTCCGTTTTCATCCAAAATTTCAATTATCCTATCCTCAAACGATTCCTGTGAGCCGCATTGTTTTCGAGTAATTATATGCGCAGGTATGCCGGCGTTTTGAGCTCGCTCAAGCGCAAAGGCAGTGGTATTGTTTGAAATAACCAATGTAACCTCGCCACTATTGATAACACCGCTGTGTTGTGCGTCGATTATGGCTTGTAAGTTGGTGCCTCCGCCCGAAACTAAAACCGCAATCTTTGCTTTACTATTCGGCATTTTTATTTTCCTTTCTTCCTATGCTGCTTATAAGCGGAAGCAACATACCGCCAACAGCATTACCGAGAATAACATTCATCAAAAACAAAAACGCTTTCAGTGAAACAATACCGGAGGCTCCGAAATAAAACATATCGGCAATGGAGTGCTCAAATCCGCATAATATAAAAACAGGAATGCAAAACAGAATACCGACAATGCTCTTGTTATCCCTATAGATGCTGACAGCCAGATACATCAGTATACCGCAAAATACAGCGCGTATAAAAGTTGCCGCAACGGCTTGCTCAAGCTTTGCAAGACAAACAGTCTGGGCCGCTGTGCCGACGGCTTCAAACGTATAACGCATCAACAGTCCACCGACAATTGTTGCAACAGTGTTGCCAAGCAATCCCAGCAACAGTACCGAAAGCTCTTCCTTTCCGTGCTTTTCAGGTATAAAGCCGATCTTGCCGGTAAACAGTGAATATCCCTTGTAGCAAATGCATAGCAGTGCAACAGAAAACAAAACCGCCCCGACATACTTGTTATCGCAGGAAAGATAGACAGTGCCGCCAATGGTAATAAGAATTCCCGCCTCTATACCGGCCATTATTTTCCTTAGCATATTGTGATTTTCTCCTGAGATTTTATGATTTCACCTATAACATAGGGCTCTTCACCGCTGTTTTTAAGCACTTCAAGCGCGGTATCAACATCGTTCTTTGGGACAACTATACTCATACCAACACCCATATTGAAAGTATTAAACATATCCCTTTCGGTGATGTTGCCGGTTTTAGCAATAAGTTCAAAGATAGGCAGAACACGAACTGAATCCCTGTTGATCTTTGCACCCAGACCATCGGGAATGCTTCTGGGAATGTTCTCATAAAAACCGCCGCCGGTAATGTGCGAAATTCCCTTGACCTTAACTTTTTCAAGCAGGGCAAGTATAGGCTTGACATAGATTTTAGTTGGTGTAAGTAAGGTCTCACCAATAGACTTGCCGTCAAGCTCAGCAACGGGCGACTTGATATCGGCGTTTTCTATATCAAACACCTTGCGGACAAGTGAAAAGCCGTTTGAATGAACACCACTTGAAGGAAGCGCGATGATAACATCACCTTCCTCCATAGTCTTGTTGTCAATGATTTTATCCTTATCCACAACACCGGTGCAGTAGCCGGCAAGGTCATACTCGTCTACAGGGTAAAATCCGGGCATTTCAGCCGTTTCACCGCCGATCAATGCTGCGCCGGACATTACGCAGCCGTCGCATACGCCCTTAACTATGTCTGCAATGCGCTCAGGCACGTTTTTACCGCAAGCTATGTAGTCGAGGAAAAACAGAGGTTTTGCACCTGCGCAAATGATATCATTTACGCACATAGCAACACAGTCGATTCCAACAGTGTCATGCTTGTCCATCAAAAACGCAAGCTTAAGCTTGGTGCCCACACCGTCTGTACCTGATACAAGGACAGGTTTTGTTATACCTGTAAGGTCAAGCTCAAAAAGGCCGCCAAAGCCACCAACGTCTGAACAGACCCCGCTGGTGAGCGTTCTGGCAATATGTTGCTTCATCAACTCAACAGCCTTGTAACCTGCAGTAATATCAACACCGGCCGCTGCATAAGCTTCTGATTTAGATTGAGTATTCATAAATTTTATTCCTTTCCGTTCCAGCAATAAGTACACAGATCACAAGGATCCATACCAATCGCTTTTATAACATCATCAAGTGACTGAAAATCCAGCGAAGCGAAATTAAACTTTTCACAGATTGTACGGCGCAGATTCTTACCTCGTTCGGTCGTACCATCAGAGTATTCTTCAATATGATCAAATCCCTCTTCGCCCTCAAGCTCCATAATTATACGGCGAGCAATAAGATCCATATCACTGGTATTACGGGAAAAATTAAGGTATTTACAACCGTACATTATCGGTGGACATGCAGAACGCATATGTACCGACTTTGCACCGTTTTCATACAAAAATTCAACTGTTTCGCGAAGCTGTGTTCCCCTTACGATAGAATCATCGACAAAAAGCAGATTCTTATCCTTTATCAGCTCATATACCGGTATCTGCTTCATCTTCGCAATTTTGCTTCGGTCTGTCTGATTGGGAGGCATAAAACTTCTTGCCCAAGTTGGTGTATACTTTATAAACGCTCTTGCACAAGGTTTTCCGCTCTTATTAGCATACCCGATTGCGTGCGGAGTACCGGAATCAGGAACTCCTCCTACATAATCAATGTCGGTTGCAGTGTTAGTTTTTATATCCTTCTCTGCCATTATCTCGCCGTTGCGGTAGCGCATAGCTTCAACGTTGATACCTTCATATGTAGATGTTGGATAACCGTAATAGCTCCAAAGGAATGAGCAAACACGTTTCTTTTTACCTGGTTTTGCAAGTTGCTTGACACTGCTGGGTGTTAGCTCAACAATTTCACCGGGAC
>CAYYGY010000146.1:0-2714 GCA_964471735.1 uncultured Eubacteriales bacterium | reverse complement strand
GTGCTGCTCAGGCGACCTTGCAGACCTTAAGGTCAAGTCATACGACGTTGAGGCTTGGTCACCCAGACAGCAGAAATATTTTGAGGTTTGCTCCTGCTCAAATCTCGGTGAAGCGCAGGCTCGCAGACTGCGTATCCGCGTAAAGGGGGAGGACGGAAAGAAGTATGTTGCTCACACGCTGAACAACACGGTGGTTGCGCCGCCGCGTATGCTGATCGCGTTGCTTGAGAATAATCTTCAGTTCGACGGCGAGAAATACAGCATTCGTATTCCTGAGGCACTGCGTCCTTATATGGGCGGCAAGGAGCTTATAACCGAGGAATAAACAGGCACAATAAAAAAGCTATCTGAAGCGGTCGCTTCAGATAGCTTTTTTTATTCTTCCTCGTTGTCAACGTCGGCAAGCCTTGTCATTATTATTTCAAGTACGCGGCGTTCGTCGGTCTTATCAACACTTACGCTGTATCCTTTGTATTCAAAGCTGTCGCCCTCCTCTGGGATTTTCTCCAACTCATCCATAACCCAGCCGCTTACAGAAGTAAATTCGTCATCATCACGTTCGTCCTCAAAGCCAAACTCGTCAGACAGCTTATCAAAGCCTATATTGCAGTTTATTCTCCAACTTCCCTCGCCGAGGTCAACGATATCCTCAATAATGTCGTCGTGCTCGTCCCAAATCTCGCCCACCAGCTCTTCAAGCACGTCTTCAAATGTTACTATTCCCGCTACGCCGCCGTATTCGTCAGCGACGACAGCAATATGTTCCTTGGTGCTTTGCAACAGCTTCATCAAATCCTGAAGCTTCATATATTTTGTAACGAAAACCGGCTTTTTCATAACTTCTTCTAATGTTACGTTACCGCCGAACACATAGCTGAAAAAATCTTTCTGATGTATTATGCCGATTATATTATCAAGGCTGTCCTTATAAACAGGCAGACGCGAATATCCCGACTCTATAAACGCCTTTATAATATCGTCCTTATCTGCCGTCGCCTCGACAGCGGCGATGTCAACTCTCGGCGTTGCGATCTCGCCTGCAGTGGTGTCGCCGAACTCAACAGCACTGCGGATAAGCTCGCTTTCCTGTTCGTTTATTCCGCCCTCCTGCTCGGCCGCCTCAACAAAGGTAAGTATCTCGTTTTCCGTTATGGTCATTTTATCGGTGTCAGAGCGGATAAGCCGTGCAAAAAGCTCTTTTAGGTTAACCAGTACAAAGATTATCGGCGTGAACACAAAAATAAAGGCGCGCAATATCGGTGCCGCAAACATCGCAAACCTCTCAGGCGACTCCTTCGCCATGCTTTTCGGGGAAACCTCACCGAAAACGACGACAAGCACAGTCATAACAACGGTCGATACCGTTACGCCCAAATTACCGAGCCAGCCCACAAAAACTACCGTCGCCAGCGAGGTCGAGAGAATATTTACAATATTGTTGCCGATCAAAACCGCCGAAAGAAGCTTATCAAAATCCTTTGAAAGCTTGTATGCGCGCTCTGCACGTTTGTCGCCCTCTGCGGCCATGCTCTTTATCCTGATAAGGTTCATCGACGTAAAGGCCGTTTCGCTCGCCGAAAAGAAAGCGCTCATTACCAACAACACAAATAACGCTAACACATAATATAAACTGTCACTATCCAAATTTAATATTCCTCCGTTTTTTATTTTAAGAGCATCTCGTTAAACTGCTCTTCGGTTATTATCGTTACACCCAGTGACCGGGCTTTCGTAAGCTTGCTGCCCGCGTCCTCGCCTGCAAGGACGTAGGAGGTCTTTTTAGACACGCTCGAGCTCGTCTTTCCGCCGTGAGCCTCTATCAACTCTGTCGCCTGAGTTCTTGTCATGGTCGGAAGTGTGCCTGTAAGCACAAAAGTCAGGCCTGCAAACCTGCCGTCCCCGCTTTTTTTTGCACTGGTCATATTGAGTCCCAGCGAACGAAGCTGCTCAATAAGTTCTCGCGATTCAGGTAAAGAAAAATAGTCGCTGATACTTTGCGCCATAATGCCGCCAAAGCCGTCTATCGCCTCAAAGTCGGCCTTGCCTGCGTTCATTATTGCGTCGACATCATCAAACGCGCCCTCAACAAGCTTTGCCGCCTTTGCCCCTATAAGCCTGATGCCAAGACCGAATATCAGCCGCCACAGTTCATTTGACTTAGACTTCTCTATGGCCGCCATCAGATTAACGGCTGTTTTTTCGCCCGAACGGTCAAGAGACGCTATATCCATCGGCGTAAGCCTGTAAATATCGGCAGGCGAGCTGACAAGCCTTGAGTCGATAAGCTGGTCTATTATAGCTTCACCCAGACCGTCGATATCCATCGCCTCTCTTGAGGCAAAATGTATGATGTTTCGCCTTAGCTGGGCAGGACAGTAAGAGTTAAGGCATCTGAGCACCGCCTCGTTCTCCTCACGCACAAGCTTTGCGCCGCATGAGGGACAGGTCTGCGGAAGTTTGTAGACCGAGCCTGACAAATGCTCTTTAACACCGATTATCTCCGGTATTATCTCACCCGCCTTACGGACTATAACCGTATCACCGATATCAAGACCCATTGAATCAATGAAATCCTGATTGTGCAAAACCGCCCTTGAGACGGTCGTTCCGGCAAGCTGTACAGGCTCAAAAACGGCCGTCGGCGTTATCGCGCCCGTTCTGCCCACGTTTACCTCGATATCGGTAAGGCGAGTTGCCTTTTCCTCAGGAGGATA
>CAYYGY010000145.1:0-2716 GCA_964471735.1 uncultured Eubacteriales bacterium | reverse complement strand
TTTCTTTCATCAGTTTAACCTTGAATCTTGCAACGTTATCAGGAACCGCAAGACCGGTAAGGCCGAAATCCTGATGAGCACAGACACCCTTGATAAAGGTTTTCTTTCCGTTGAGCAGAAGACCTGTCTGGGTGGATATTTCAATCGTTCTGAAACCGATTCTGGTCAGGGTTTCGTCAATTTCCTCGCCGTTTTTCTTAAGCACAGTTTTAACTGTATAGAGGTTAGGATTCTCGCAATCCCAAAGCATAGGGTCTTCAACGGTTGCAGTGTATTTGAGGACGGCCTTTTCGCGCAGCTCGACCATTGCCTGACCCTCGGCTCTAGCCACGATGTTGCCGGCTTTGTCGATTATAAAGCTCTCGGCCGTTACGTCGCAGTCCTCATAAGAGGAGTTTACAACGGTGGTCTCAAAATTGACCTGCCAGGTGTTTTCACCCGTTTTCTCGTAGGGTGCATAAACGCCCCAGAGGTCGATGGCAACAGGCTCGGTAATAGTGAGATAAACATTGCGGTAGATACCGCCGCCCTGATACCACCAGCCCTCAAATTCCTCGGTGTTGACATATACAGCCAAGCGGTTTTCCTTGTCGAAGAAAACGAGGTCGGTTATATCGATCTCAAAAGTGTTGTATGATGAGAAGTTGTGATACAAAAGGGAGCCGTTAAGATAAATGGTAGATTTGCCGGTGATCCCGTCAAAACGGAGCAAAACTCTTTTGCCGTCGGTACCCTCGGGCATGTCAAAGCTCTTTCTGTACCAAGCATTGTCGTAATGCAGGTAGCCGAGAGCACAGTTTTCGTTTTTATCGTTGTCCTGTTCGACCACATAATCGTGGGGAAGGTCGACCGTCACCCATCCGTCTGTGTAGAGGTCGCGGTCTCCGGCGTAGCTGTCGGGAACATCGTTGTAGTGATATCCTGCAGGGCCGATGCGCTTGCGCTCGGTCTTGCTCTGGACATAGACTCGTCCCTTGTCCATAAGCTTTGGCATGGCAATATCGCCCTTGTGGAATTTCCAACCTTGGTTTAGCAGGATTTCTTGTCTCATAAATATCCCTCCGATCATCATTTTGAGCCTTTGATATTAAAATGTATTGATTTATAAGGGTTTTGCTGTTATTATTGTACTATGACAACGAATATGTAATATATATACTACTCAACCATTTTTTAGCACAAATCGACTTTTTTGCTTGTGAGGTAATAATTATGTCCTTTAAGTATTCGAGCGATATAATCAGCCCCAACTCTGAAAACGGTATAGAGGTCAACAGCTGCGGTGAGCTTCGCTTTTCAATCGATTCGCATATCATCAGACCGCGAGGCCGAAAGGATTATCAGCTTATTTACATCTGCAGCGGCAACTGTTATGTTAAAGCTCACGGCAAAAATTATGTCGCAGGTCAGGGCGATGCTGTGTTTTACAGACCCAACGAGGTGCAGGACTACTTGTTTTTGGGGAAGGAAAGCCCCCATGCTTATTGGATACACTTTAACGGCGAAAAATGCGGCGAAATGTTTGATGCTTTGATCTCGTTGCAGAGCAATGTTGTCAGATCGGTGAAGTCGCGCGATGTCGAGTATCTTGTGTCCTCAATATGCAAGCATTTCAACCTGAAAACCAACGATCATTCCGTGATCTGTTCGGGTATGTTGATGAGCGTGCTGGCACTGATAAACAACAAGGTGCTTGGCGCTGACGAGGTCACCGATAAGAATGCAGGGCTTATAAGCGAATTGATAAGCAAACTCAAGTATTATCAAAATCTTGAAATGAACGTTTCCGACTGTGCAAGAATGTGTAGGCTAAGCCAATCTCATTTCGCAAGAGTATTTAAGGAAATAACCGGCAGATCGCCCCAACAGTATATAGTAAAGCTCAGGGTGGACCGAGCAAAAGAACTGCTTAACTACACCGATATGAATATTGCTGAAATTGCCGAGGCGAGTGGATTTCACGATCAGAACTATTTTGCAAGGGTGTTTAAGAAGGCGGTCGGCGTCACCCCTTCTGAATACAGGAAATCATAAAAAAAACAGCGGTTGAAAACCGCTGTTTTTTTATTCTGCACAGATCATATCTTTTATCTTTTCAAAGGTCTTTTGACCGATACCTTCAACCTTGATCAGATCTTCGATGTCGGTAAATTCGCCGTTTGCTTCACGGTAGGAAATAATAGCGTCAGCCTTTGTTTCGCCGATGCCGTCCAATGAGCATAACAACTCTTTATCTGCTGTATTTATGTTGACCTTCTCTGCAGAGGTGCCCTGCGAAACCGCGCCGCTTGATGTGTTGTCCACCGTGTAGGTTATGACCCTGTCAGGCTCCGCCTGCATGGAGATCACCTTGAACACGAAAAGAACAACAACGCATATCAAAGCGATGATAAGCGTTGCTTTCTCGTAGGTGGAAAGTTTCATTTTTGCAGCTCGTTTGTTGTTCATAGTTTACCTCGGATAGTTTAATCGAGAATGGCTCTCAGCTTCATCGTAAGAGGGAGAAGCCATCCGCCGACGGCATTGCCAAGGGTGATAACTCCAAGGCAGAGCAGAGCCTTCGGCGCAAAAAGATAACCTGCGGCGGCAAAGTAGAACATATCGGCAACCGAGTGTTCACTGCCGATAAGGATGAACACCATGACTCCGAATATCAGCGCAAGATATTTTCCTGCGGAGTGAGGGATGCTCCTGTACCCTTCGACCGCTATGTAAA
>CAYYGY010000144.1:0-2719 GCA_964471735.1 uncultured Eubacteriales bacterium | reverse complement strand
AAAGCACTTTTGCGTTATCAAATGCTATGCCTGCATCGGTGCGAACGGCAAAACACAGCCGCTCGCTATCCATTATAACAAAGTATTGCGATAATTTCCATACTTTTTTACTTTAAAAGTGAAAAAATTTAGCGTAAACTTTGACTTAAATTAGTATAATTTAAACATATATTGCTTATTTAACTTGAAATAACAGCCGTGCGGTGGCATAATTAAGGTATAATTTGTGTTCAGGCGTATTTGCGCCGACGGGAGGAAAAATGCTTTTTAGACACACAGACGGCTCTGCCGTTGATTTTATCATAGTCGGGCTCGGCAACCCCGGCAGTCAGTATTCGATGACCCGACATAACGCCGGCTTTATTGCTGTGGATAAACTGGCCGAGCGAGCAGGCGTTTCGCTGAACAAAAAAGCGCATCAGTCCCTTTGCGCAAAAGCAGTCATAGGCGGAAAAAAATGCCTTATTATGCAGCCGCAGACCTTTATGAACAATTCAGGTGATGCCGTCGGCGCCGCAGCTAAGTTTTACAAGGTGCCTGCCGAACGCATAGTCGTTATTTTCGACGATATCTCGCTGGACGTAGGCAAACTGCGTATCCGCCGCAAGGGCAGTGACGGCGGCCACAATGGAATCAAAAGCATCTGCTGTCACATAGGAGAGAACTTTCCGCGCATAAAGCTGGGCGTGGGTGCCAAGCCTCACCCCGATTACGACCTTGCAAGCTGGGTGCTTTCAAAGTTCAAAACCGACGAAAGCGAGGCGCTAAGCAACGCTGTTTGTTCAGCCTGTGACGCAGTTGAGCTTATGGTTAAGGGCGATATTGACAAGGCGATGAATCGCTTTAATTCATAGATATAAGGAGAAACGATGCTCTGCACATCAAACGCATTCAGACAGCTTGGCGAATATGCCGAGCTGTTGAGAGCCGCCAAAGCAGGGCGGTTTCCGGCCGTTTTGACCGGACTGTCCCATATCCATAAGGCTGTATTGATACAAACGCTCTGCCGTGATTCAGACCGCAGGGCGATTATTGTCGTGCCCGACGAAGCAGACGGTGCAAAGCTGAAGGACGACCTTGAACAAATGGGCATGAGCGCCGCTGTTTTGCCTGCGCGTGACCTTATTTTGCGCGATGTGGCGGGTGTTTCAAGGGAATATGAGCACGCAAGAACAGGTGTCTTGTCCGAGCTTCTTGACGGCAGGTACGACGCCGTCATCTGCTGTGTTGACGCGGCGATAATGCTTACTGTTCCGCCTGAGGTTTTGAAGGCAAACCGCTTTACCCTTTCGAGCGGCGATACGGTAAGCCCCGCCGAAATCGCAAATCGGCTTATCCGCGCAGGATATACGCGCAGTGATACGGTAGAGGGCGCTGGTCAGTTTGCCCTGCGCGGCGATATACTAGATATCTTTACACCAAACCGGCCCCAGCCGATAAGAATAGAATTCTGGGGCGATGAAATAGACACGATAAGCAGTTTTGACCCCCTTACCCAGCGAAGAGGGGAAACAGTCGGCACAGTGACGGTTACGCCAGCCACCGAGGTCATGCTGGGCGACATCGGGGATTTCAGCAACACATTGCGCGCGTTTGCAGAAAAACTGACCGCAAGATCAGGTGCCGCAAAGCAAAAACTGCTGGACATCGCAGCAGCGGCGTCAGGCGGTATGATGCCCGCCTCGCCCGACCGCTTTTTACCTTTGGTCTACGCGCCCGCGACCGTGTTTGACTATGTGCCTGACAGGCTGGTCTTTATAAGCGAAAGCGCAAAAATCAAAGAGCGTTGCCGCACCTACACAGCCCAACTCAACGACGAGATCAAGGGCCTGTTTGAAAGCGGCGTGCTCTGCAAGGGGCTGGACCGCTACTGCATTAATTTTACAGATTTGACTGCCGTTTTAGATGCACGCGACACCCTTGTTACCGACTCATTTGCGCGCGGAAGTCACGGCATCAGCACAAAGACACTGATAAACTTTTCGTTAAGACAGCTTTCTGTCTGGAACGGCTCGCTTGAACAATTGAAAGAGGACGCTGTGCCGATGCTTGAGCGCGGATATGCCGTCACTGTCCTTGCGGGCACCGAAAAAGCCGCCCTGAACCTTGTAGGCGAACTGCAAAAAAGCGGGGTAAGAGCCGTTTTTTCCGCCAGTGCAGATGAACTTGTGTCCGGTACTGTTTCAGTTTCAGAGGGCACGCTGTCCTCCGGTATTGAACTGCCTGCCGCAAAGTTTGCGCTTATCACTCACGGCAGGGTGGCGGCGAGAAAAAAATCACGGTATACCAAAAACAAAAACGCCATCAGTTCGCTCGACGACCTGCATAACGGTGACTACGTCGTTCACGTGTCACACGGTATCGGCGTGTTTGACGGCATACGCTCGATGACCGTTGAGGGCGTTACAAAGGACTATATAAAAATAAGGTACGCCAAACAAGACGTCCTCTATGTTCCTGTTACTCAGCTTGACCTCGTTTCGCGTTACATCGGCAATGCTGACACTGACTCTGTCAAGTTAAACCGCCTCGGCGGAAGCGACTGGCACAAGACGCGCGCGTCTGTCAAAAGTGCGGTGCGTGAAATGGCAAAGGAGCTTATCGCGCTTTATGCCCAGCGAATGAGCAAGGCCGGCTTTGCTTTCAGCCCCGATACAGACCTGCAATCCGACTTTGAGCGCCGCTTTGAATACGACGAGACCGAAGACCAACTGCGCTC
>CAYYGY010000143.1:0-2765 GCA_964471735.1 uncultured Eubacteriales bacterium | reverse complement strand
GCCGTCTACGCCGACGACCTGACCGGTTATAAAGCCGGCGTCATCATCTGCCAGAAAAACTACTGCCTTAGCCACGTCGGCGGCCGTGCCCAGCCTGCACAGGGCTGTCGATTGCTTTAACCCGTCTATGTCTTCCTCACTCAGGTGAGCGTTCATATCCGTATCAATAACACCGGGGGCGATGCAGTTTACCCTGATACCCGACGGGCCGACCTCTTTTGCAAGCGCCTTAGTCATACCTATCAGCGCGGCCTTGGTGGCGGAGTAGTGCACCTCGCAAGAGCCGCCCGTCACACCCCACATAGAGGATATAAATATTACCGCGCCTCTTTTGCGCGATATCATATTAGGCAGCACGCTCTGGGTGCAGTTGAACGCGCCGGTCAGATTGACGTCTATCATATGTTGCCACTGCTCAGCGGTTATGTCGGTAAAAAGGCGCTGCTCTGCGCACGCGGCGTTGTTTACAACAAGGTCTATGTGGCCGAACTTGGAAATAATATCGCCGACTGCGTTATCGACTGCTGCCCTGTCAGACACATCGGCCATATATGCTATCGCACCCGTATTTCGGCAAACCTCGTTTGCGGCAGGGGTGTTATTTTTATACAAAAATGCGACTTGCCAGCCTTTTTCTGCCAGCATCTCTACCGTCGCACGCCCTATTCCTCTTGACCCGCCCGTAACAAGTGCTGTCTTCACCAAAAGCCCACCTTTAAAATGATATTATATCTCAAGGTAATTATGCACCAAAACAAGTCAAATTGCAATAGCCTTTTGCCAAAAAGAGGCCTGTGTACGGAGCGGTTTCCGCTTTTTTATTACAAGTTTTTCCTGTCGGCGAACAAGTGTGGTTTTTATGTGCAAAAAAGGCGCCGAACCAAAAATCAGGTTCGACTTATTTTTGCAAAATAAAACACAATGTAAATTGAAATCTTTTCACATTAATTACTATTATTAAACTCTCTGTATGTTAACATAATAGTCTTATTTTGGCACTTTTTTGTCGAAAAAGGGGTTAAAAACCGCTTGAAACAAGCGAACTTTTCACATTTTCAACAGAGTTTTCAACATTTTTATGTCAACAAACCGTTATACAGATAGTAATATTTTGTTGTTTTCACTTTTAATTTACATAAAATTTTAAAACTGAATATTATTCACTTTTTATGCCAAAACTATCTATCGTAACAGCAATTTTCAGGAGGCGGACAGTATGATACGGGGAGTCAACAGACAAATCATCGAAATCAATGACACACAAAGCGAATTTTTTGAAAAAGCCATATTTTTTGTGCGAGCCGACAAGGACACCTTGAGTGAAAAAAAGCTTCACGATATGGCAGTACAGTTTATTGACCAGTCTTCGCTGACTTCGGTAAGGCCGAAAAGACGCAAAAAGTATCTTGTCAGCCGCAAGGCGCTGTGGCTTATGCTTTCACTGACGACATTGGCGTGCGTAGTTTTGAGCGTTGCTAAATTTATTTAATCGGTTTCAAAGGGCGGTATAAAGCTTTCTCCTACGGTTGAGCCCTCTTGAACGAAGCCGTTTGATATGCCCAGATACTCGGCGTAATCGAGCACCAGCCCGTACTCGTCGTCGCTGACAGGGCGGCGCAGTTCATCAAAATTTACGTCAGGCATCGGTGTATACTGATTCATAATGCTTATAAATATTTTGTCGCCGTATCTTTTGTGCAGTATGCGCAGCGCCTTCATACTTTCATCAGCAAGCGAGGGCAGCACAAGATGGCGAACGATAACACCCGACTTCATCAATCCGTCGGAACCGAAAACAGGCTCTCCCACCTGCTCGAGCATACAGTCAATGGCGCTTAGCGCCGTCTGTGTGTAGTCAGCGGCGTGGGAGTATTTTTTTGCCGTCATGGCAGAAGAATATTTGAAATCAGGCAGATATATCTGCACCTTGCCTTCAAGCATACCGAGCGTACGGGGGAGTTCGTATCCGCCGCAGTTATAGACGACGGGGATATCGGGTTTGGCCGCATCAAGCGCTGAAACGATTTGAGGCGTGTAGTGAGTGGGCGTGACGAGATTTATATTGTGAACACCGCTTTTTTCAAGCAGTTTTATCTGCTCGGCCAGTTGCTCAGCGGTGTATTCCTTGCCGACACCGCCGCGTCTTATTTTGCTGTTCTGGCAGTAAACACAGCCGAGCGGACAACCCGAAAAGAAAACCGTTCCTGAGCCATTGGTGCCGGAGATACACGGCTCTTCCCAATAATGAGGGGCGATTCTTGCTATCATAATCCTTGAATCAGCGCCGCAGACGCCGATTTCGCCGTTTTCTCTGTCCGCTCCGCATCTGCGCGGGCAGAGCATACATTTACTCATCACGATCACCTCGCTTAACCATCATATTATACAATGTTAAGCGGCTGTTTTCAACAGCTTGTCCGCATATAAACGACGGACTTAATGCCGCCGGTGTGTTTAAATTCTGCGCCTAGTGTTTGACGCTGTTGTACTTCATTTTTGTGGCAAGGCCGCCGCGTATGTGGCGCTGGGCCTTGTTCACATCAAGCACCTTTTTTACCTCTCGGTAAAGCTGGGGTTGTATGTACTTAAGCCGCTCTGCCACGTCTTTATGCACCGTAGACTTTGACACATTGAACTGCTTTGCGGCAGCTCGGACGGTTGCCTTGTTTTCGATTATGTACTCACCCAGCACGATTGCCCGCTCCTGCACCAAATCTCTCATACTCTCAACTCCTAAAAGGACTATTTAATTGTATGAAAGCCGT
>CAYYGY010000142.1:0-2773 GCA_964471735.1 uncultured Eubacteriales bacterium | reverse complement strand
TATAAGCCGAATTGCCGGTGTTGAATATAAGCATGACGCAAAGACAGATGTATCCTTAAGGGTTATAACCGACCATATCCGCAGCACAACGTTTATGATAGGCGACGGTGTTATGCCCTCAAATAACGGCAGGGGATACGTGCTTCGCCGCCTGCTTCGCAGGGCAGCACGTCACGGCAGACTGCTCGGCGTAAACCGCACTTTTTTGAGCGAGGTCGTCGATACCGTTATCAAGGAAAACGAGTCTGCCTATCCCGCGCTTGCAGAAAAGCGTGACCTTATAAAGAAGGTCGTTCTTACAGAAGAAGAAAACTTCGCAAAAACCATCGATCAGGGTATGCAGCTGCTTGAAAGCTTCATTCAATCAAACACAGGGGACAAGCTGTCGGGAGAAGAGGCGTTCAAGCTACAGGACACATACGGCTTCCCTATAGACCTAACAGTCGAGATACTTGCCGATCGCGGAATTGAGGTTGATACCGATTCTTTCAGAGAGATATACGACCGCTACCGCAAAGAGACCCGTGATGCACGCAAAAACGCAGGTAAAGAGGCGTGGGAGGGCGACCGCAATCTGCTTGCTGACAGCAAGGCAACTGATTTTGTCGGTTATAGCCAAATGGAAAACAACGCCGCCGTTATCGGTATAATTGCTGACGGCGAAAAGGTCGGCTCTGTGTCTGAGGGGCAAGCCGCAGTCATAGCCCTTGACAGCACCGCTTTTTATGCTGAAAGCGGCGGACAGGTAGGCGACACAGGTGTTATTGCGGCCAACGGCGCCGTGTTTGAGGTCGAGGATACGCAAAAGACCCATGAGGGCGTGTTTATGCACATCGGCAAGGTCAAGGCAGGCGTCATCAGTGTAGGTGACAAGGTCACTGCCAAGATCGACAAGGTGCGCAGAGCGGCTATAATGCGCAACCACACTGCGGCCCACCTCTTGCAGGCTGCACTTCGCAAAACACTCGGTACCCACGTTGAGCAGGCAGGCCAGCTTGTAACTGCAGACAGCGTGCGCTTTGACTTTACCCACTTCTCCGCTTTAACAGCAGATGAGCTTAAGCAGGTCGAGGACACAGTAAACGCCGAGATACTTTCAGGCGCAATCGTTACTATGACCGAGATGTCTATTAAAGAAGCTAAAGAACTCGGCGCAATGGCGCTTTTCGGTGAAAAGTACGGCGACTTAGTCAGGGTGGTAAACGCCGAGGGTTGCTCAATAGAGCTTTGCGGCGGCACCCACGTTGACAACACCTCTAAATTAGGCCTGTTCCGCATAATTTCAGAGGGCTCTGTCGCGGCCGGCGTTCGCAGGGTCGAGGCTGTCACGGGCACCGCAATATTGAATTTAATGGCACGCTACACTGCTGTTATCGACTCGGCTATGTCAGCGGCAAAGGCCGGAAAGCCTGAGGAACTGACAGACCGCATCGTGTCTATACTTGATGAAAGCAAACGAAAAGACAGTACGATCGAACAACTGAACAGCCGTATTGCCGCGTCAAAATTTGATACGATAATGTCCGATGCTGTTGATTTGGGAAAGGTCAAGACCGTAACCGCCAGATTCTGGGGTGACGATGCCGATTCGATGCGCTCTGCGTGCGATATAGTCAAGCAGAAATATCCTGACACCGTAATTGTGCTCGCTCTTGTCGCAAACGGTAAGGTGACCTTTGCGGCGGCCTGCGGTGCAGACGCTGTTAAGAGCGGCGCACACGCAGGCAACCTCGTAAGAGAGGTTGCAAAGCTTACCGGCGGCAACGGAGGCGGCCGTCCTGACAGTGCTATGGCGGGCGGCAAGGATATGTCTAAAGCAGACCAAGCGCTGGACGCAGTTGCTGACATCGTTAAAGCACAGATCAGTAAATAAAAAGGAGTAATTGCTATGGATTGTCTATTCTGCAAGATAGCGGCAGGCGAGATACCCTCAACCGAATATTATTCTGATGAGCACGTGTATGCCTTTGCCGATATCGACCCACAGGCACCTTTTCACGCAGTAATAATTCCACGCGAGCATATATCATCTGCCAAAGAGATAGATGCTTCAAACAGCTCTGCTGTCGCAAAGGTGTTTGAAGCGGCCGCAAAAATAGCGGCTGAGCAAGGGCTTGAAAAGGGCTTTCGCATAGTCAACAACTGCGGCGAGGACTCAGGCCAGACGGTCGGCCATATACATTTTCATTTGCTTGGCCGCCGCTTGCTTGCGTGGCCTCCGGGCTGATGAATTGTAAATATTCATATATTTGGGAGGAATAAAAGGTGAACGAAACATACTCAATGAAAATCGCAGGCCTTGACCGCGAACTTAAGCTTTACAGCGTAAGTGACAAACTGGATATAGCGGCGTTTATCCTTTTCGGTGACGTTGAGGTGACTGTTGCTGCGGCGAAAGAACTTCTTGCCAAAGTGCCTGAATTTGATTATATAATCACTCCTGAAGCAAAGAGCATACCGCTTGCCTATGAAATGTCACGCCAATCCGGCAAGCAGTATGTCGTAGCGCGCAAGGGTGTAAAGGTGTATATGGGTGACCCTGTTTGCGTAGAGGTAAAGTCGATAACTACCCAAAATATACAGCATTTGTACCTCGGCGAGGACGAACGCAATATGATAAACGGAAAGCGTGTGCTCATAGTTGACGACGTCATTTCAACGGGAGAGTCGCTCGACGCTTTGAGAAAGCTCGTAACTGCGGCAGGTGCCGAAGAAGCTGCTGCCTGCGCTGTTTTGGCAGAGGGAGATGCGGCCGACAGAAAGGATATTGTCT
>CAYYGY010000141.1:0-2776 GCA_964471735.1 uncultured Eubacteriales bacterium | reverse complement strand
CCGCCTTCATCAACCTTGCCAAGCTCTCCGGTCTGCCACTTAACATCAGCGTCATTAAGCAATTTGCGTATCCTTCCGACATACTCTGCCGAAGCGTCTGAGGTGCCGCTCTTTCCCCTTGCGCCGGTGTACTTCGTTATGACCGCGCCGTAATTGAGCATTGATGCATTTCTTCTCTCGGACACATTGGGAAAGGTCGGGTCAAGGCCGGCGTTTACATCGGCAGAGAGGCACTCGCTGTTTGCAAGGGCCACATCGCCATCGCCGCCCTGCATTCTTGCAAGCAGGCCGACGAAATACCTAAGGAAGGACGAGGCAAGGCCCGTATTTCCGTCAGAGCCGGTCTCCTCCTTGTCGGCAAAGATGGTCACTGTGGTCTTTGCCGGATTATCTGTTTCAAACTCAGCTATCATTTCAGGATAAGCGCAAACCCTGTCATCATGGCCGTAAGAACCGATAAGCGAACGGTCGAAGCCTATATCGGTTGCTTTGAACGCAGGAACAGCCTCAAGTTCTGCCGTCAGGAAATCTTCCTCGACGATGCCGTACTTCTCGTTCAATATCTTCATTATATTAAGCTTTACAGCCTCGGATGCGCTGTCATCCTTGAACGGAAGACTGCCGACCATAATATTGAGCTCTTCGCCGCGAATACCGTCGGCCAGAGTGCGCTTAGACTGCTCTGAGGCGAGGTGCGGCAAAAGGTCGGTTATGACAAACTGCGGTTCGTCAGCCTCTTCGCCAATTTTTATCTCTACCTCACTGCCGTCACCTTTTACAACGACGCCGTGAAGCGACAGCGGTATTGCAGTCCACTGATACTTTCTTATACCGCCGTAGTAATGCGTTTTGAAAAGCGCAAAATCGCAATCTTCATAAAGCGGGTTAGGCTTAAGGTCGAGTCGGGGCGAATCAATATGTGCTGCGGCAATCCTGACTCCGCTTTCTACAGGTTCTGTGCCAATGGTGGCAAGAATGACTGATTTACCCCTGTTGTTGTAATAAATCTTGTCGCCTGCCTTATAGCTTTTGCTCCTGTTGTACGGGACATAGCCCCTTTTCTCCGCCTGAGCCAAAACAGCCTTAACGGCCTCGCGCTCTGTTTTTGCGGCATTAAGGAAGTCCTTATACCCCTCGCAAAAATCAAAGGCTGTTCTTATAGTTTGGTCTTCGGCCTCAAGCAGGCCGTTACGCTTGTTATAAAACAGTTGGTCTTTCAGCATCTGGGCTTTACTTTTTTCTGACATTCAGGACACCCCTTTAATTAAAATACAAATATTCATAAATTTCTATGGTTTTTATTACTTTGTCTACATGGTAACTGGTATCGTCATAAGGTATGCTGTCGATAGTTTCGCCGTCGGGTGATATCGAAGCATCGGACAGCCATTCATTAACCTTTCCTCTGCCTGCGTGATATGCCGCTATTGCCAAGTCGGTACTGCCAAACTCTTCAAGATGCATTTTCAGCAGACAGACACCGTATTTTATGCTTATCTCAGGGTCAAAAAGCATACTGTCATCATAGATAACATCGCCGTCGAGTTTCTTTTGCACCCATTCAAAGGTGTCAGGTGTCATCTGCATAAGACCTATGGCACCGACCGACGACACGGCGTCTTCTCTAAAATTACTCTCGCATTTTATGACAGCGTAGACGAGCGCTTTATCTACAGAATACTCATCGGAATATTTTTCCACAATGTCTGTATATTTAAGCGGATATAGCTGACGGGCCGCATAATATCCTAACGACAAAATCAAAAACGCAACAGCCAACAAAATTATTATTAATTGCGCTGCTCTTTTCATTCGTCAGCTCCTTTTATTGAATCAATAATATTTTGGGCTTTAATTCTAAGTTCATTCATATCGCCGTTGTTATAAATAACATAGTCACAGTTTTTTATATAAAACGCATCATCAAGCTGCACACCCATTCTTTGGTACGCCTGTTCATCAGTTATATTATCGCGTGAAGTAATCCTTGCTAACCTCACGTTCTCATCAGCCAAAACAGCAACGGTTTTACAGCAACGCTTATTCTCACCGCTTTCAAAAAGCTGGGGCGCGTCAAGCAAAACAAGGTCACTGCCGCTTTGGCCAATGTTCTGTGATATGATACGGCTTATGCTTGGGTGCATAATGTTATTTAGCACTGCAGTTTTTTCTTTACTTTCAAAAGCGCGCTCAGCAAGAAGCTTTCTGTTGAGTTTACCGTTAACGACGACGTCGTTACCAAAGGCTTTTTTCAGTTTGTCTAACACTTCACTGTCAGCACAAGCGGCCTCTCTTGCCACAGAATCAGCATTTATTATATAAAACCCACATTCCGCAAAAAGCGAAGAAACGGTGCTTTTTCCGGCTCCGGTAGGGCCTGTCAGTCCTATAATTTTTTGCATATGATCAACTCCGGAATCATAGTTGTACAACGTCAAATGCAGCCGCTCTCAGCAATCGGTTGTATACCGCCAGACCTACCCCCTGCTTTGACGGTGCGTGGACATAGGCTGTATCTTTATCAAGTGTATCTACTTTTCTCAAAGCATCGAATATACCGTGCGCCAAGGTAAGTTCATCTGCGGATGTTCCGTACACAAGCTTGTCGCACGTCAAATATGCGCTGTCTTCCTCAAAGCACACCGCCACAGCGTTTTCTCCGCAGGTATTTACGTAATCTGAATACCGCTTTGTATCGCCGCAGACGAGCACGACCTTGGTTTTGGGAGAATAGTGCTTATATTTCATTCCGGGAGAAGACACCTTCTCGGTTATT
>CAYYGY010000140.1:0-2778 GCA_964471735.1 uncultured Eubacteriales bacterium | reverse complement strand
AGTATCGTTTGGCCAAACTTTAGTTTATGCATAAAGGGTATAATGACATACCCAAGCATAAATGTTACTGCGAAAGAAATCACAGCAGCAATGATCGGAATAACAACCTTCAAAATCTACACCCCTCAGGAAAGTTCAGCAAGCACCTTAGATACTACTTCCCTTTCGTCAAAATGATTCTTTTCCTTGCCGACAATCTGGTAAGTTTCGTGTCCCTTACCGGCAAGTATTATTATATCATCCTTAAGCGCGTTTTTCACCGCAAATTTTATTGCTTCTTCACGGTTTACGATAACCTTATATGGCGTTTTTGTATCTTTCATACCGACTAGGATATCATCTATTATTGCCTTCGGGTCCTCGGTACGGGGATTATCGCTGGTGACGATACAAAAATCGGACAGGTCAGCCGCTATTTTACCCATTTTAGGCCGCTTTGAACTGTCTCGGTCACCGCCGCAGCCAAAAAGGATTACAAGTCTGCCTTTTTTTACCTCGTTCATGGTTGAGAGTATATTCTCAATACCGTCCGGTGTATGTGCATAGTCAATTATAACCGTATAGTCCTTTCCGGTTTCGACCACTTCCGCTCTGCCTTTGATTCCTACACATTCAGAAAGATACTGTGCCGTTTTTTCAAAGTCAAAGCCGAGCGTTAACAGGCAGCTTGCCGCCGCCAGTCCATTGTATACCGAAAATTTGCCCGGAGTTTTGAGCCTGACTCTTGCAATTTTTGAACTGCTTAAGAGTTCGAAAACAACTCCGTCGCTGTTATATTTGATTGCTTTTGCAAGATACTCAGCACGCTGGTCATTTACCGCATATGTTGACAGATGGCACTTTATTCCGTCTGTCATTTTTTTTGCAAACGCGTCATCGGTGTTAACGACCGCCGCCGCTGTCATATCGAACAGTTTTCTTTTGGCGGCAACGTAGTTTTCGATAGTACCGTGATAATCAAGATGGTCCTGCGTTAAATTTGTGAACACGCCCGCCACAAACTGAAGTCCATATACCCTTTCTTGGTCAAGCGCGTGAGAAGAAACCTCCATAACCGCATAGTCACAGCCATCATCCACCATCATTTTGAGCACTTTATGAAGCTCATACGCGTCGGGGGTTGTGTTTTCGGTGGGCACGGCTTTGTCGCCTATCAGATTCTCAATCGTACCTATCAAGCCTACCTTGTGCCCGAACTTTTCAAGCATAGACTTTATAAGCATCGTTGTAGATGTTTTTCCGTTTGTTCCGGTGACACCAATCAGCTTAAGCTTATCTTTCGGATTGCCGAAGAAAGCGGAGCATATTTTGGCATACGCCTTTTTGGTGTCAGGTACAACTACCTGACAGTCAACACCGACGTTATGCTCGGCAATTACTGCGCAAGCGCCTTTGTAAGCAGCGCTTTTAGCAAATTTATGCCCATCAACCGTTGCACCGTTTATGCAGACAAAAAGCGAACCCTGCTTCACATTACGTGAATCATTGGTTATATCTGTTACCTCAACGTCAGTTGCGCCGTAAGGCAAATTATCAAGAAGTTGACTTAATTTCATAGATGCTTCCCCCAATTAGTCGCTTCCGTTCTCCAATCTGAAGCTGACAGTTATGATTGTTCCGATTTCAACCTCTTCACCCTCAGCATAATCCTGTGCATATGCGACCGCTCCGCTTGAAGAAATTGAATTGCCTGAGAATTTTATGTTCAGTCCCAAGCTACCCGCTAACTCATTAGCCGCAGATACTGTCATTCCGGTAAAGTTTGGAACTGAACGCATCGTTGCACCTTCGGTACCTGTGTATATGACCACTGTTCCGCCCTCAGAAATTGACTGTCCCTTAGACGGCACTTGTCTTTCTACACTGCTTCCGTCGCCGACAACAACGCATTTTAGTCCTGCTGACTCTATCGTGCTCTTGGCTGAAGACACACTCTGACCCGTTACATCGGGTGTACTCTTATCAAGAGCTGCCATTTCTTCATCTGTATACTGCGGTTCTACGCCCATATATGGCAATATATCTTCTAATATCTTACCCGCGACCGGCGCGGCAATGGTACCGCCGTAAATATTATCTCCGTGCGGTTCATCAAGCACAACAAGCACAACGACCTGTGGGTCATAAGCAGGCGCAAAGCCGCAAAATGACGAAACTCGCGCCGTATCATCGCCTGCAAGTTTTTGTGATGTACCGGTCTTTCCGCCGACGTGATAGCCGGCCACATAAGCATTTTTACCCGAACCGCTGACGACAACATTTTCAAGCAAGGTACAAAGCAGTTCAGATGTTTCGTTTGAAATCACCTGACGTTTTGTAACTGTTGAAATCGATTCCTTTACGTTGTTATCGGCATCCTTTATCTCGCTTACCAGATGCGGCTGAACCAAATAGCCGCCGTTGATTCCTGCTGAAACTGCTGTTATAAGTTGTATTGGCGTTACGTTGAAGCCCTGACCGAACGATTCACTGGCGAGGTCAACTATTGACATTGAGGAACCTTCGTGGTAGGTAACTCCTGCCACCGGACTGGTTTCTCCCGGAAGATCTATTCCCGTCTTTGCGGTAAGCCCAAACGCCTGAAAATATTTGAAAAATGCTGTTGTTCCAAGATTTTGGCCTATTTGTATAAATGCCGGATTGCACGAATTTGCAAACGCATCTGCCAAAACCTGTGAACCGTGACCGGCATGCTTGTGGCAATTATATCTTGTGCCGGCAATAACGATATATCCCGGACAACTGAATCCACTCGCAAGCGTGACCGCTTTTTCTTCT
>CAYYGY010000139.1:0-2790 GCA_964471735.1 uncultured Eubacteriales bacterium | reverse complement strand
AGGTTTAAGAAGCAACGATATCGTGTATTCGCTTGTTTGGGCAGTCGCGGCAGGGTTTGCAACGGCGGCGGTGGCAATGGTGATATGCGCATTCTTGCTTACAAAATATGATATGTCTGAGCAGACAGCGGTTACAATGGGCACAGTGTGCATAGCGCTCGGCGCAGCGGTAGCAGGCTTTGTCGGCGCGGCGATACACCGCAGTCAGGGTATGATGATGGGCGCTATATCAGGGCTTGCAGTTTATCTGCCCATACTTATCATATCAATATTCGTCAGCGGTACGCAGTTTACTTCGGCAACGCCGGTAAGACTGCTGCTGTCGGTCGCCTTGTCAGCAATCGCAGGAATAGTGGCGGTAAACCTGTTGTCAAAGCGCAGAATGATTTGACCCTAAGTGAAAATAATTGGATGTAATGTGCTTGACTTGTGGACAAAACTGTGATATTATGATTGTTGCCTGTAATTTCGCAGGTTCCCCTTGCTCTCAGAAAAAGAGAGCCAAAAGTCCATAAGGAGGTGCTAAAAGAATGTCAGTAATCAACTCATACGAGATTGTCATGGTGTTCTCAGTAAAACAGGGTGATGAGGCTACTGCCGCCCTCGTTTCAAAGTTCACAAACATTATAAATGAGAACGGTACTGAAGTAGCTGTCGATGAGTGGGGCAAGCGTAAGCTCGCGTATCCTATCGAAGATGAAGCTGAAGGTTATTACACTCTGGTAACATTCAAGAGTGAGCCTGAGTTTCCGGCTGAGCTTGACCGTGTTCTCAACATCACCGACGGTGTTCTTCGTTCGATGATAATCAAAAAGTAAGGAAGGAAGAAGTAACAGATGCTTAACCGTGCTATTGTAATGGGCCGCCTTACAGACAACCCTGAATTGCGCCACACTGCAAGTGATATCCCTGTTACTACCTTTACCCTCGCTGTGGAGCGCAATTTCAACTCAGGGAATGAGCGGGTCACAGATTTTCTTGACATAGTTGCTTGGAGAAGTAATGCTGAGTTTGTCAGCAAGTATTTTACCAAAGGTATGCAGGTGTGCGTCGAGGGTAGCATTCAGGTGCGTTCCTACACCGACCGTGACGGTAATAAGCGCCGTGCATGGGAAATAGTTGCCGACCACACGTATTTTGCCGACAGCAAGCGTGACAGCACAGCAAGGAACATTGATAATCAGGCTCCGGCAATCAATAATGTCGGCTCAAATGATTTTACCGAGTTTGAGGATGACGGCGACGACTTGCCGTTCTGATCGAAAAAACAAAATGGGGGATAACCCCGTCATCTAAAATTTCAGCAAAAGGAGGTCATTAAAAATGGAGAATACCGAAAGAATGGACAGACCCATGCGCCGTAAGGCCCGTAAAAAGGTATGCATGTTCTGTGTTGACCGTGTAGAAACCATTGACTATAAGGATATAGCTCGTTTGCGCAAGTACATTTCTGAGAGAGGTAAGATCCTTTCCCGCAGAACCACCGGCACTTGTGCACGCCATCAGAGAGCTTTGACCACCGCTATCAAGCGTGCGCGTCACATCGCTCTTCTGCCTTATACAACTGACTGATATGTCAAAATTACGATCCCTCGCGCTTTGTGCGCGGGGGATCTTTGCATTTGCTGTTTTGAAGGAGAAGAAATATTATAATTTTAAAGTATGACGGTTATTCCTGCCTCGCCTTGCTTTTAATGATAAAATGTACAAAACAAGGTTCTGTTTGTCCCTGTTGTAGCGCAAGCATATCATAATCCGGTGGCAAAGGCAATTCACCGGTAATGTATTTTACATTTGGAAGGCTTATACTCAATGCTTTGGTATTTCCTCTGTTCTTCCCTTAGCTCCTTTGTTTAATTCTATATGCTCCTGTAAACGATACCTATTTCGGTCGCAACTTCACGAAGCTTGTTTTTACCCAATGAAAACTCTATTATGTCGTTAATATTGCTACTTGTGAATGATGTTTCCGTATCATACTCGGTATGGCTCAGCAAATTATATGCCTTTCCGTCTTTCAAATAATAACCCTCACTGATGCAAATCTTCCCATCGGGATGAGTAATAGAATAGTATTTATTATCCCAAACAAACTCAATTTCACAATCGCGGACAATATGCCACTTGAAATCTCCAAGTGATTCAAACTTCAATTCATCATAAGCTTCAATTCTTTTGTTCATATATTTGTTCTCCTTATAAAATTTGAACTCAGGGGCTCCCCAAGGATAGTTTATGGGTTTGCTGGGATCAGGAAAACCACTTGACCAATCAATCTTATGATCATGAGGATTTGTATGTCTTTTTGGTGTACCATGATCGGAAAAGTGCCTTTCGATTTCTGCTTTTCCGTTTTTGCCGATCTTAGTCAGCTGACGAACACCGCTCCTGGGATAACTTTCTTTAATCTCTCCGGGTTTACCCAAAAACCGCTCATCATCCGGTTTTTTGGGCTGCCATTCGCCGCCATAAGCACTTCCCATTCCTTTTTCATCGCATCGTGACGGAATGTATCCTTTTCAAATAATATATAAAAAGCGTGTGCTGATTTCCACACCTAAAGGCACCAATCATAACCACCGGTAAACCGATGGTTATGATTTTATGTCTAAACTCCTATTACCGTACAGCAAAAGGTTTGATTTTTGAACATTCGTATGTTACACTTTAGATGTCGGTTTTAGTTTGATTTACGTAAGAGAATCCAAATAAAGAGGTAGCTTGAAGTGAGAATTAAGCAGTGGCTTGAAAGCACACCGGCCAAATTGGTGATAATATTTTTGTGTTGCC
>CAYYGY010000138.1:0-2803 GCA_964471735.1 uncultured Eubacteriales bacterium | reverse complement strand
GGATCAACGTTTGGACTAAAGGATTTCGGTATCCCCCTCGTTGGTTTGTTTGGCGCGTGCTCTACAATGGCACTCTCACTTATTAACGCATCATTGGCTGTTGACAGCGGCGCAGCCAATAAAGCAATTGCTGTTACTTCCTCTCATTTTTGTTCAGCAGAAAGACAGTTCAGACAGCCTCTTGATTACGGCGGTCAACGTGCACCAACATCGCAGTGGACAGTTACAGGTTCAGGTGCACTGTGTGTTGGTATGGGCGACGGAGAAGGAGTACACATTGAGGATTATATCATAGGCAGAATTGTAGATATGGGTATAAGTGATGCAAATAATATGGGCGCCGCAATGGCACCTGCTGCGGCAGATACAATTTCACGGTACTTGTCAGATACAAAGACTAAACCTGATGATTATGATTTAATTATTACCGGAGATTTGGGTGTGGTTGGCTCAAAACTGCTGACAGAACTTCTGCAAAAAGATGAAATAGACGTATCTTCCGTTCACCGTGATTGCGGAATACTGATTTATAATATAGAGGAGCAAGATGTACACTCAGGCGGCTCAGGCTGCGGCTGTTCAGCAAGCGTTTTGTGTTCGCATATTTTAAACAGAATGAACTGCGGCGAATTAAACAATATTTTGTTTTGTGCTACCGGAGCCTTGATGTCACCGACATCAAGCCAGCAGGGCGAAAGCATACCCTCAATCGCACACTTGGTTCATATAAAATCATAAAACGCCCCCTTCCTGACGATTTCCAAGAAGGGGGTCGTTTTATTTTGCCAGTTTAAATTGCTCGAGATGCTCTCGGACCATATTTACATATCTGCAGTATAGCGCTTCTCCTAATTCCTGACTTACGGGATCGCCGTCATTTCCGCAAAGCATAGCAAAAGTCTGCCCAATGCGCCTAACGGTGTCACCGTTCTGCCTTTTTGCATGGTAGTAAAAGGTCATTGCGCCCTGACTGCCGATATCGTCATAAAACTCTGGGTCTGAGCGCTTTAGCGTGTCATAGAATGTGTTGAGCGCGGTTCTTGCAATTTGAACCGACGACGCATATTCCTCAAGCGATGTCGACACAGCAAAGCACAGCAACAGCCGCCTTTGAAGCAACAAACTGTCGTTGATATCCAACTCAAAGCCTTTTTCCGCCTGATTAGAGGACTCAGCAAGATTAAATCCAATCGCTCTCGCCGAATCAAGAGCGTCCCTCGATTCTATCTTTGGTGTAAGCTGTGAATTAGTCTGTGCTTTTATTGCGCTTGAATCAAATATTTTAATGTCTTCATCAAAGTTCATATAAGCTCACCTTAGATCTTTTCTTTTATATGAGCAAGTGCCTTTGCCAGTTGATCAGGGCATGAGGTGCCGCGCCCACCGCAATCAACACCGTCCAAGCGAGAGATAACCTCATCAATTTTCATTCCTTCAATAAGTGAGGCGATTCCTTTCGTGTTTCCGTTGCAGCCGCCGTTAAAACGAACCGCTTTAATGATATCTCCCTCAACCTCAATAATTATTGATCTGGCACAAACACCGCGTGTATGATATTCAAAAGTCATAATTTGACACATCCTTCTTTGCTTTTGCTTTAATAATATAACAATGCCGTGCTTATTTCAAGTTCAAGTTTTTAACATAATTGTAACCTTTTTGTTGTTGATTAAAATCAATATTAGTGTTAGAATAAGCATTATCTTGGGTTTTTATGCCCTGGATACTTTTTAGTGAAGAGGTGAGCTTGATATGAAACGTTTGGTCAGCGTTTTGCTTGTAATAGTAATTGCTGCGATCGGTTTTTCCGGTTGCGACACTGTAAACAGCCCTGTATTAAGCTCAATTATTACTTCTTCAAAGGCGCCTTTGTCTTCTTCAGACACCTCAAGTGAATCATTAAGTTCAAGTGCTGATTCAAATATATCATCGGCAACTTCGTCAGAACTATCTGACATACTTGAATCCAAAATGAAAAAACTTACATCATTTTATGCGCCTGTTCAGGCGTCTAGCGTTTATACAATTGATATATCTAATCTCGATAAAGATACGGTCGATATGTTAAGGTCTATACAAGGCTATCTTGCAAAGTATTACAGCGCCTGTGTGTATCTTGTTGAAACTCAGTCAGATATCTTTTGGAAAGAATATGCCGAAAGTGAGATCGGTGTATATTTTCAATCTATCACACCGGAAAAGCTGATACAAAAGTATGCCGACAGACTAAACGGCGTTGTAATCTATACGCCTGACACATTTGAGTATAGTGTCGCGCAAAATCTTGCTAACGCTTCAAAATTTGTCCTTGCAACACAAACTGTTGCCGAAAACTATGGCTTGTTAAATTTAAAGAGTATCAATGATATAAGAAACTTTTATGCAGATAAGTATTCTGCATATTCGTCGTTAGTTAATGATACTGAATATGAATACATCTATCTTTCCGAAACAGCAGAGTTTGCCGATTATGCCTACGCTGTTAATGCACTATGCTTGAATATCAGCGACACTGATGAGAGGGATATCGCTTTTCTGTGTGATGTTCTAAGTAGAACGCAGAGAGATTATTTGTATACCGTGTTTACTGACTATGACTCCAATAGGCTATTGAATGAACTTAGCTTGGCCGGATGCGGAATGCTGAACGTGTCAGGTTTTAAAAACGCAACCTTTTTCTCGTCAGTAACGATTGCAAAGAAGTTTAGCGTTAAGCAACCGAGCGTCAACACTTCCGGTTCGGCACAAACTGTTTACGTCAGCTTTGTTGTTCGCTCTGACTCATTAGGAAGTACGCTGAACA
>CAYYGY010000137.1:316-2814 GCA_964471735.1 uncultured Eubacteriales bacterium | reverse complement strand
TGGGCGTAAGTTTCTACGCAGGCGCAAACGCGACACAGCTTAATATGCTTGACTCGGCTGATAAATATTATAACGATTCGAAATTGATGGACATAAGGCTTACGTCGGTAAACGGCTTTTCCGATGACGACGTTGACACGATAAAAGAGCAGTTTGACTGCACTGTAGTAAGCTCCTTCTATACCGACAGCGAAGTGCAAAGCGGCGACAACAGCTTCGTTGCACGTATAACATCTTACAGTGACGAGGTCAATTTGCTTACTGTCACTAAGGGCAGATTGCCGCAATCTGCAGATGAATGTGTCGCCTCTGCTGACAGCAGTAAAGCAAAACTCAACATCGGTGACGAGGTCGTTGTTAAAACCGACGATACAGGGCTGGCTGTTGAAAAACTGACGGTGGTAGGATTGTTTGAAAACCCGATGTATCTATCAGGTGCTGAGTATGGTACAGCCGAAGTGGGCAACGGCGATATATCGACCGCTTTGTATGTAACCGATGAGGCGTTTGAACTGACGCGCTATAATCAGGTTTATCTGTACCTTGATTTTTTGCACAGCAGTACCTGCTTTTCCGACAGCTATACAAAATCCGTCAAAGATGTGATTGACAGGGTGGAAAAGCTCTCTGTCTCGCAAATGCAGCAAATACAGTCGGGAAGTATCGATTTGAGAACCGTAGGCATCGAAACCCTCAGTCCCGAACTTGAAACGCAGATAGATGCGCTTTACGCAGTTTATGACGAGGTCGTTCAACAGCAGAAAGAACTGGAAGAAATTAAAAAAGCCCTCAACGAGCTTAGCATGAAACTTGATATTGCATATGACGAGTATTATGCCGCCTCAGGCGAGGCGCAAATAGGCGAGGCTGAAACTCAGGCGGCAGAAGAAGAGTATAAACAAGGCGCAGAGGCGGTTGCCAATAAAGAAACAGAGTTAAACGCCGTAAAACTTGAGCTCAGCACAAAAACCGCTCAGCGCGATAACGCAAAAACCGCGTACGACACGGCAGTTCAAGAACTTGCACTGCTGACAGAGGACAGCGACGAGCGTGCCGCAAAAGCTGCTGAGGTAGAAAAGCTTAAGACGGATTTTGAAACAGAAAGCGCGGCCGTCAGCGAGCTAGAGAAAAAAATATCTCAGATGCAGGCGGAAATCGACCAAATGAAGACCCAGTATCAGTCTGAGTACGACAATGTAAAGGCCAATACGGAAGCCTTGCTTGCAACAGAGATAAAATCCAAAGAAGCGTATGACGAAATCAACCGCATATATATCGAGGCGGCGGGTGAGTACGATATAAAAGAACAGGCGTACAACACTCAGGCCGAGGCGGTAAATCAGCAGATAGACAGCATCAGGATAGCGGCGTATGATATTTTTTCTCAACACGACAGATTATGGTACGGCTTTGACAGAACCGCTCTGCCCGAATACACTCTTTTTGAGAAAAGTACGGAAAAAAGCGGTGTAATAGGTATAACGGGCAAGCGGTTTCCTTTGTTAGTTTTGGTGCTGGCTGTGCTTGCATGCCTTGCCCCTGTTTTGATTTTGCTGAATAAACAAAGTGCGCAGATAGCCGCTTTCAAAGCACTTGGCTTCGGCAATATAACAATATGGCTGCGTTTTGCGCTGTTCTCGCTTTTGGCGGCCGTCGGCGGCTGTGTAATTGGCTGCTGTGTCGGGTTTGAGGTCGTTTCGCCCCTGCTTATAGGCGTAACCGACAGTGCTTATAACATCATCTCCTCGGTGACAAGCTTCAGGTGGGCAATAGCGCTTGAGTCATTGGTCATAACGGCGGTGTGTATAACGGTAGCGGCGGCGCTTGCGTATATCGAAAAGGCATCTAAAACACCTGCACAGCTTTTGAACAAATTAAAATCACAGTCTGTACCAAATGAAGATTGATGTAAAAAGACTGCCGAACGGTTTTTACCCGCTCGGCAGTCTTTTATGCTTATACGTTAAATCTGAATAAAACGATGTCGCCGTCTTTCATAACATACTCTTTGCCCTCACTTCGGACAAGCCCCTTTTCTTTGGCGGCGTTCATATTCCCGCAAGCCATAAGGTCATCAAAGGCAACAACTTCGGCACGAATGAATCCGCGCTCAAAATCCGAGTGTATCTTGCCTGCCGCCTGAGGTGCCTTCGTGCCTTTGGTAATGGTCCACGCCCTGACCTCAGGCTTGCCGGCTGTCAGATATGATATAAGACCCAGCAGGGAATAGCCCTCTTTTATAAGCCTGTCAAGTCCCGAACACTCAAGCCCAAGCTCACTCAAAAACATCTTTTTTTCTTCGTCGTCCATATCGGCTATCTGCGCTTCCATCTCGGCACATATCGGCAGACAGCCTGCGTTTTCATTCTCGGCCAGTTGCTTTACGGCCATGTAATTTGCGTTGTTCTCAATGCCTGAAATAAAGTCGTTCTCACCCATGTTGCAGGCGTATATCACCGGCTTAGAAGAAAGCAGAGCGGTCGTTTCGATTATCTGGG
>CAYYGY010000137.1:0-306 GCA_964471735.1 uncultured Eubacteriales bacterium | reverse complement strand
CTGGGCGGTGCTGTCATTCGTTTCCATCGAACGCGCAGGCTTGTTGCTCTCCAGATGTTCGATAAGCGCCTTGAGAAAATCAACTTCCTCCTGCATCTTCTTGTCGCCCTTAAGTGCCTTGCATGCCCTGTCATAACGGCGCTGTGCCATTTCAATGTCACTTAGTATCAGCTCAATGTTGATGGTTTCAATGTCCCTGAGCGGATCAACAGAGCCGTCAACGTGCACGATGTCTGTGCTTTCAAAGCACCTGACAACGTGGATTATCGCATCGACCTCGCGAATGTGCGATAAAAATTTGTTGCC
>CAYYGY010000136.1:0-2816 GCA_964471735.1 uncultured Eubacteriales bacterium | reverse complement strand
CACCGCCTTTGCAAAATCCTCGTTTTTGAGCGCCTCTCTCGCAAGTAAAGCCATATCATAGGCGGTAGAATAATGCTCTTCATCATCAAGTCCTGAGGGAGTTACAAAATTTGTATTCTTCATTCCAATCTGCTCGGCTCTCTGATTCATAAGCTTTGCAAAATTCGAGATTGTTCCCCCAATCAGCATCGCAGTTGCATTCGCAGCATCATTACCCGATGCCAGCATCATTCCGTAAAGCAGGTCTCTGTAATGCACGGTGTCGCCCGCCTGCAGCCCCATAGAGCTACCCTCAACAGTGACCATTTCAGCAGTAACGACTGCTGTATCGTCAAGGTCGCAGTTTTCACAAAGAAGCAAGGCGGTCATTATCTTGGTAGTGCTGGCCATAGAAGTGCGGTCGTTTTCATTTTTGCCTGCAATTATTTTGCCCGAATTAGTTTCGATAACGACTGCGTATTTAGCTGAAATCGAAGGCATATCATACGCTTTAGCTTCAGTACAAAACAGCGACATCACAACTAAAACAGACAAAACAAGTGAAAATATTTTCATAATATAAAAATCGCCTCCTGAAAGGCGGTTTTTATCCGCCTGCAATTAATATATGCAGGCACACTAGATACAAATGCTAACTAGTTTTTTCCGAAAATATCAGCAAGCTTGTCAATTACATCGGGAACCATAGATACAGCCTTATCAACTGCATCGGGCTTATCACTGACCTGAAGCATACGAACCTCAGTGTCCTTGATAACAATAAAAGCAGTTGGCGAGATAGTCACACCCGCACCTGATCCACCGGCAAAAGCGGTACTTTGTGCTTTGTTAGGAACATCAGAACCACCTGAAGCAAAGCCAAAGGACACCTTTGAGATAGGGATAATGGTAATATTGTTAGGCAATTCAATAGGCTTGCCTACGATAGTGTCAGCATCAGCCATAGCTCTTACCTTTTCCATAGTTACATCCATTATGCCTTTGATTGAATTTTCACTCATTCTATTCCCTCCTGCTGAACATCTATTTCTGATTTGGATTCCGAATCCTCTTTTTCATCTGTTTTAGGAAGCGGCGGAAGCTCACTAAGGCTTTTTACTCCAAAGCACCTCAAAAACTGTTTTGTAGTGCCGTAAATAAGCGGACGGCCCGGTAACTCAAGCCTGCCTTTTTCTTCGATCAAACCCTTTTCCACAAGTGATGAAACAACGCCTGAGCAGTCAACGCCCCTGACTTGTTCGATAAAAGATTTGGTTACGGGCTGGTTATATGCAACGACTGCCAAAACTTCAAAAGCTGCAGTAGAAAGAGGCGTGTTGCGGATAATTTCAAGCATCTTTCTTATAGGCTGAGCAAACTCGGACCTTGTTGTGATCTGGTAGCTGTCATCTAGTTTGATAATTTTCAACGCACCGTTCTCATATCGCTTTGAAATGAGGTCTATAGCTGATTCGATCTCTTGCTCACTTGCATCGGTTATTTCGGCTATCTTAGATATCGTCAAGGGTTCTCCGGAGGCAAACAAAAGAGCTTCTAACGTTGTTTCTAAACTAATGTCAGCCATTATTTACATCCCCTTTTATTATAGATACCGTCATTTTATCTTTGTCACCTTCAACGCAAACCCTCTTGGCTTTGATAAGCTCTAAAACAGCCAAAAAAGTTGCCACAAGCTCACTTCTGCTTTCTGCCTGAGAAAACATCGAGCTGAACTTAACGCGCTTGTTTACACGAAGATTTCGAAGAATATGCACAACCTTGCTTGAAACAGACACGATTTTTTTTGCAACCAGAGGTGTGAAACTATCAGTAGGCGGCGGCATTTTTCTAAGTCCGCGACCCACAGCAGAAGAATAAGCAAGCAACAATTCGCTTGGTTCGTGTGTTCTGCGATACATTTTGTCTGCTTCTATCGTCATCGCTTGCCTTACAAATGTGTTAAAGCCGTCGGTCATTCCCGACAATTTTAACGCCATTTCCTTGCAAACCTGATACTCAAGCAATTCACCTGTAAGTTCTTGCTTAAGTTGCTCAGCCTCATCGTGCTTTGGTAAAAGCATAACCGTTTTGATATACACAAGCCTTGATGCCATTTCAAGAAACTCACTGGCGATAACTATCTTGTTCTCTTTCATGGCATCAATCTGCTGCATATACTGTTCCAGCAGCTCAGACACATTGATATCGTAAATATTCAGTTTGTTCTTTGAAATCAAGGCCAGCAGCAAATCAAGAGGCCCTTCAAAGACGCCGAGTTTATACGATAAAACTTCCATAATTTTAACCTGTCAATCAAACAAATAATTTAAATATGCCTGAAATTATAAATTCGCATACATTCAGCAAGCCGTTAGCTATAAACTGAGTAGGAACACTTAAAAAGCCAAAAGCGGCAAGTGCCAAAACTATATAGTATATCTGCCTTTCATAAGCCTGAATCTTATAATAAATCCTATCAGGCAGTACAGCAAAAAGAACGCGGGAGCCATCCATCGGGGGCAAAGGGATAAGATTAAACGACGCAAGAATTATGTTTATATATCCCGCGTAAAAGAAGAATAGATAAGGAAAAACAAGACCGAAATAATAGAACACTGTAGATATAAGGATAAGAACAAAAGCAAGCACAAAGTTAGACAGAGGACCCGCCAAGCCTACGATTGCCATATCCCTTTTGGGGTGCTTAAAATTATACTGGTTAACAGGAACAGGCTTTGCAAAGCCAAATCCAAATAATATAACCAGAATCGCTCCCATCGTGTCAATGTGAGCAAGCGGATTGAGCGTCAGTCTGCCGGCGTATTTAGCAGTGCTGT
>CAYYGY010000135.1:0-2822 GCA_964471735.1 uncultured Eubacteriales bacterium | reverse complement strand
GACAGAATAACAAACTTTGTCACCTCCAATTCCCACATCTCTGAAGAGGCTTTCACCCGTATGCTGATGAACACGGGCGAGCTGACAACCGATATGGGAACGGTGCTTGACGGAGAGGGCGCTGTCAAGTCTGGCCTTATCGACAAGCTGGGCAGTCTGTCCGACGCACTTGACGCATTAAAAGCAATCATCGACGGCAACTTAAGTTGACGGTTGCTTTGTACATAGCTGATTTAACAATTTTTGAAAAGGGGTTACATAATATGATGGAGATTTTAAGCGCTGTTTTTCAGGGCATCATTCAGGGACTTACAGAGTTTTTGCCTATTTCAAGCAGCGGTCACCTCGCTATTTATCAGCATTTGACAAACAGCACGGGTGAAAACAGCTTGCTTTTCACTGTTTTGCTTCACATAGGCACTCTTTTTGCGGTGTGCTTTGTGTTTCGCAAGACTATCGCCACGCTTGTTATTGAGCTTTTCAAGATGATAGGCGACATTTTTACAGGCAAATTCAAGTTTAAAACAATGAACACCGAGCGCCGCACCATACTTATGATGATACTCTCAAGCGCTATGCTGCTGCTGATAATTATACCCGTGTTCGGCGGTCAGGCACTAAAGGACTTGGTGGACCCTTTTACCTCGGACAAAGACTTTTTCTGGATCGTCGGCGTTATGCTTATAATAACCTCTGTGCTTATGTTTATATCCTACCGCATAACATCAAGCGGCAAAACAATGCGCGGCTGTGCCAACTCCAAGGACGCGGTGCTTATCGGCCTTACTCAGGCGGCGGCAGCGGTCTTCCCCGGACTTTCGCGCTCAGGCTCTACCACTGCGACGGCTCTCGCCTGCGGACTTAACAAGGAGTACGCCACGCAGTACAGTTTTATCCTTTCTATACCTGCCGTTGCGGCCGCCGCTTTGCTGGAGTTCAAAGATGCCATTGAAGCAGGCGGTGCCGCCGAGCTCAACATTCCTGCAACTATCGTCGGCATCGTTGTTTCGGCTATTGTCGGCATCATCGCAATCAAAACCTTCGTCTGGCTTATCAAGAAAAACAGATATATCATCTTCTCATACTACTGCGCATTCGCAGGTGTTGCCGTGCTGATAATAAGCATCATCGAACACACTGCAAAATAATCTCTACGGAGGCAGAAAATGGCTACCAAAAAACGATCGCAAAAGCGCACGGGCAGTTCCACCGCCGCTAATAAGAAAAAGAACAGGCAAGGCGCCGACAGATATGCGGTGTCCGTAATACTTTTTGCCGCGTCAATACTGATGTTTTGCATAGCCGTGTTCAAAGGTGAAAACTTCTGGACATTTATGCACGATGTGTGGCTTGGCCTCTGGGGCTTTGCCGCCTACGTCTGGCCGTTGGTAATGATATATGCCGCCGTACTGCTGGCGATGGATAAAGACCGTTCTTACTGCACGCGCCACATCGTTTGCGCCGGCGTACTGCTGTATACCGTTCAGGTGCTTGTTGACATCTTCATGCACGGCGACGAACAGCTTAAGTACATAGAGTACACCGTTAAAATGTATCAGACGGGTGCCAAGGGCGGCGGATTTCTAGGCGCCGTTTCAGGCGACGCGCTGTGCTCCCTGCTGGGTTCGACAGGTGCAAAGATAGTTATAATCCTTGTGACCTTCGTTATGGTAATGCTGCTTACAGGCACTACGCTTACGGCGCTGTTTTCTACCGTCAGCAAGCCTGCAAAGAAGCTGAAGGAAACAGTGGAGACCGCTTATGACAAGCGCGAAGCAGAGCGCAAGACGGCTGATGTTGAAATAGCCGCAAGCAACCGCCATCCCTTTGATGTTGCCATTGAGGGCGAGGACCCTGTCAATCCCGCCGGTACGCCCGAGCCTGTCAACATAAAGGCGCAGGGCAGAAAGCTTATTGACGCGTTCAAGGGCAACGCAGTTTCAGGCATAGTGCCCGATGTAGAGGTAGACGAGCCTGAAAGCGATTCCGCCGCGCCCGATATAGACAGCATCATCGACGGGCTTAATTCCGATATCGAGGTCATATCCGACGACAAGCCGTCACGCTCACGCAGCAAGAAAAAGGTGGCTGTCGATGTTGACGGTGACGGCACCGTTGACTTCACTGTTGAAGAGCCTGAAGAAGGCGAAAGACATACCTACCGCTTCCCGCCGATAGATCTGCTTAATCTTGCGCCTGCCGACAGCACAGACGATATCCGTAAAGAGCTGTCGCTAAATTCGGACAAGCTGGTTGATACCCTGCGCAGTTTCGGCGTGGAAACAAGGGTCATAAATATCAGTCGCGGCCCCTCCATCACAAGATACGAGCTTCAGCCGGCCGCCGGTGTAAGAATAAGCCGCATCGCAAACCTTACTGACGACATCGCCCTCAGCCTTGCAACAACGGGTGTGCGTATTGAAGCGCCTATCCCCAATAAGTCCGCCGTAGGCATCGAGGTGCCTAACAAGGCGCGCTCAAGCGTATATCTGCGCGACCTTATCGACTCAAGCACCTTCAAAAACACAAAAAGCAAGCTTACTGCTGTTCTCGGCAAAGATATAACAGGCGACGATTGCTATATGGACATCGCAAAGATGCCCCATATCCTTATTGCAGGCACGACAGGCTCAGGTAAGTCCGTTTGCCTTAATTCCATGATAATATCCATTCTTTACAACGCCCACCCCGACGATGTAAAAATGCTTATGATAGACCCGAAAGCGGTAGAAATGAAGGTGTACAACGGTATACCGCATTTGCTGGTTCCTGTGGTCACCGACCCCAAAAAAGCCGCCGGTGCGCTTAACTGGGCCGTCAAC
>CAYYGY010000134.1:2622-2842 GCA_964471735.1 uncultured Eubacteriales bacterium | reverse complement strand
ACATTTTAACAACCCCAACACAAGCATTGACGGTATAGTATACGGCAAGACCGCTTCGTGTGAAAACTACTGGTATATCTATAATAATGTTCTTTTCATAAACCTAAACACAAAAAACTTAAATTTTTGTGAACATATAGAGTTTATGGAAAAGGTAACCTCCGCCAATCCGAATGTTGACTGGAAAATAGTATGTATGCATCACTGCATTTATACCGGA
>CAYYGY010000134.1:0-2612 GCA_964471735.1 uncultured Eubacteriales bacterium | reverse complement strand
TAGGGATAGACGTTGTTTTGACAGGACACAATCACATCTATACCAGAAGCTATATGATGAACGGCTTTACGCCTGATTCAGCAAACGGCGCACAGTCAAAGGTCGTGGACCCCTCCGGAATTCTGTATATCACCGCAAACTGTGCATCAGGCGCAAAATTTTACGGGCCGAACTCAAGAAATTTCACTGAGCATATAGCAGTGAACTGGCAAAAAAATGCTTCAACGCTTTCCAAGATAAAGATCACTTCAACTACATTTACAATAACTACATACAATATGAGCGATATGAGTGTGGCTGACGAGTTCCAAATCCTCAAAAACCACAAGCATCGGTTAAACCATGTGTCCGCTAAAGAGGCCACCGCCACTGAAGACGGTAACATAGAGTATAGGGAGTGCACAGAGTGTGGTTCTATATACAGCGATGCCGATTGCAAAAATGAGGTAACGACCGTTGCGGTATCCAAAACAGGTAAAACTACAAGCACAGCTGAGTCTGTTGGCTGTAATCGGTGCGGTAGTATTTAAAACACGCTCCAGAAAGAAGTCAGGCACAGATACAAGCGCAGATGCAGACGAAAAATATTAAACACTTGTATCTGTTATATATTTGATGCTATACAAAAAGGCAGTCACGTGCGTGACTGCCTTTTTCCGGTTTTATTTTAAGAAACCGTTTATGATCTTCATTTCCGCTTCTTTTTCCGTAAGTCCCAAGGTCATTAGTTTTACGAGCTGCTCGCCTGCTATCTTACCAATTGCCGCCTCATGAATAAGAGAAGCATCCGGACTATTTGCAGATATCTCCGGAATGGCGCTGACAGAAGCGTTGTCCATTATTATGGCGTCACACTCCGTATGTCCGTTGCAGACATTGTTGCCCTTTACATTTGAGATAAACAGCTGTTTTGATTCCCCTTTTGCAACTGACCTCGAAATAACATGGGTCGAAGAATTGACACCGTTTAAGCTTATTTCAAAGTCTGTTCGGGCATACTGGTCCCCCTCTGTCATTATCTTTTCAGTAACGACCAAGGTGGCACCGTCATCAAGCACCGCTCTGGTAGTACGGTTTGTATCGTCAACTCCGCCTATCTGAACGGTATCCATTTCCATATAAGCGTTTTCGGCAAGTTCGACCTCAGTGGTTGGGTTCATAACCCTCTTGCCTGTTCCGTCACCCTCCGCATAATGCTTTTCAGTATAGCGAACGCGCGAGTTTTTGCCGATATGGAACGAATGTATACCGTCGTGTCCGGAATCATCGCAACCGCAATTGTTTATTCCGCAACCTGCGATTATAAGGACATCGCAATCCTCGCCTATATAAAAATCGTTATAAACGACTTCTTTGATACCGGACTGGTTGAGTATGACGGGAATATGGGCCTCCTCGCCCTTTGTACCTGAAGCGATATGAATATCTATGCCGGATTTATCTGTTTTACGGGTTATTTTTATATTCTCAGTCGACTGCATACTGTGTGATGAGCCGTCGAGTCTAAGGCTATATGCTCCGGTAAGAGAATTTTTTAAACCGGTTATCTTTTCAAGCAACGAATCATACTGGTTCATTATCTCGCCCCCGTTCTGCAAGCGCAATCAAAGGTGTTTTGCATAAGCATCGGAAATATCTCTTCCTTGGTTCCAATCGCCTTGACCTCGCCTGCTGTTAAAAGCACAATGCTGTCAGCGACCGACAAAATACGCTCCTGATGGGAAATTATGACTATGTTGCCCTTGTTTTTAGAGCGCATTTTTTCAAACACCCTGATAAGGTTCTGAAAACTCCAGAGGTCAATGCCTGCCTCCGGCTCATCAAACAGAGTAAGTTTTGTGCCCCTTGCCAAAGCCGTAGCAATCTCGATACGCTTAAGCTCGCCGCCTGAGAGCGACGCGTTGATTTCCCTGTTGATATAGTCATTTGCGCAAAGGCCTACCTCTGAAAGATAGGCACAGACATCGGCATTACTCAGTTCCCTGCCTGCCGCGATGGAAACAATATCCTTAACCGTTATGCCCTTGAAGCGGACCGGCTGCTGAAAAGCGAAGCTTATCCCCTTTTTAGCTCGCTGTGTAACAGAGCAGTCGGTGATATCCTCCCCATCAAGCAGTATCCTGCCTGACGACGCCGGAATAATGCCGGCAATTATTTTAACAAGAGTGGATTTACCACTGCCGTTAGGGCCGGTTATGGCGGTCAGGCTGTCGTCTATTTTAAGATTTATATCCTTAAGGATATACTTGTTCTCGTCCGTTTTGAACGAAACGTTCTGCAACTCTATCATAGATAAACTCCTGTGTTTTAATATCTTATATTATTTGCTGTTTGTACAAAATAATGCCAAACCAAGCATACATTCCAGTACATTATATTATATCAAGCCCGATAAATCAATCGCTACATTTAAATTTTGTTTCATTTTTTGTACTGCTTGCCTGTGTTATCTATCTCATAGTTGTCTTTATATATCAGGTCGCTGACTTTTACAAAGACGTAACCGTCGTTTTTGAGCCGCTGCAATATTATAGGCAGTGCTTCTGAAGTGTGCTCGGCACCGATATGAAGCAGCATTATTGAGCCCGAGCACACACCCTTGAGTGCTGAGT
>CAYYGY010000133.1:0-2853 GCA_964471735.1 uncultured Eubacteriales bacterium | reverse complement strand
GTGTCGCTTAAACGCTTTGAAACTGTTTATCCTGCCTGCGGAAGCTCAAACAGTGCTATTGAACTGACCCCTGATGAGCTTGAAAAGATCACTGATTGCTTGGGTTGGATAGACGTCTGTAAATACTGATATCTCAAAAACACTGCTGTTGATAGACAGCAGTGTTTTTATATCTTATTGACATTCAGCAGATTGTGTCCTAAAATTATACTTAGTCAAGTTTCAAGGAGATGAGCATGTTGTTAAAAAGCAATAAGAACGGCGCGGTCGTTAACCTTTTCATCAGAGCATTTCAGCTCATGTTTGCCGTCTGCTTTGCGCTCATTTTGTTCAATGTTGTTTTTAATCGCGAGGTCTATAGCTATTTCGCACCCATATTGATACTGCTTTCTCTTATTGTGATCGGCCTTGTGTTTTGGCTTTACTCTAAATTTGCAGATAGAAAAATAGAAGAGCATTATATTAAGATCTTGCTTGGTATGTCAGGATCTCTGCTGTTGGTGCAGATAGTGTTTGCAGTTTTCCTGAGGTATGACCCGATATTTGACCTTGAAGCAGTCTACAAGGGCGCGATCCATTGGGTCGAAACAGGCTCGTTCACCGATTATGACTCTTCAACCTGTCACACCGATTATTTTTATATCTTCCCGAACAACCTCGGATGCTTATATTTTATGTTCATGCTGTTTAAGACGGCGTCTTTGATAGGCATAAAAGACTATTTCATGGTAGCGTCGGTATGTAACGCCCTGATGATATCGGGCACCTTGCTGCTGTCTGCAGGTATTGCAAGGCGGCTTTGGTCAAAAAAGGAAGGCCTGATATGTGCGTCGCTTTTTCTGCTAAGCCCGCCGTTCTGGTTTTTAGCACCTGTGTTTTATACAGATTCGCTGACTCTGATATTTCCCGTTGCGCTTTGGTACTGTGTACTGCGCGCTGATGCTTGCAAAAGTAAGGTCGGTGTGTTTGGGTTATATTTGCTGTCGAGCGTGCTGGTCGTAGTCGGGGGTATGATAAAACCTACTGTTTGGATAGCCTTTATCGCAATCGGTGTTATTCAATTGTTCAGGAGGCAGTGGCTTCGTCAAGCAATACTAACACTAACCACAATCATCATGCTTATTACTGTCAGCTCAGCCTTTAACTCGTTTATGTCACCGACTTATATCGACGTCGATAAAGCTGAGCAAAAGAATCTGCCCTATGAGTATTGGCTTTCGATCGGCCTTAGCAATAACGGAAGCTACCGTAACGATTATTTTGAGATCGCAATGGCACCTGAGGGGCAGGAGGCAAAAAAGGACGCCATCAGACCCCTGATTCAATCCGACCTTAAGGAACAGGGCATATCAGGACTGTTAAAGCTCTTTACGGTAAAAACGACCCGAGCCTTCGGTGACGGAACATACGCGTCCTCTGACTTCTTGGACGACCGACCCGTTTCACCCAATCTTCTGCATAAATTCCTTTTGTATGACAACGAGTACTACTCTGTTTACTCACACATAGCAACGGGAGTTTTGGTAGCGTTACTTGTTCTTGCAGTATTAGGCACTGTCAAACCCTCTCAAGACCTCAGACAAACGTCGGCACCGCTATGTTTATTTGGACTCATGCTGTTTTTGATGGTCTGGGAGGTAAACTCAAGGTATATTCTAAACTTTATTCCAATGCTGTTCCTGTCAGCAACGTCAGGTATCAAGGCGTTCTCAAAGCATTCTGTATAACAAATTATGACCATACACGATTGAATTGAAGTCGTGTATGGTCTTTTCTTTATAAAATGGCAAAAACTGACATATAATTATTGACCAAAATATAGTAATATTTAACAAAAATAATTATGTGGCAAAAAATGGCAAATTTCCCCTTGCAACAAATGGCAGAATATGGTAATATTGCAAGGCAAACAAAAAAAGGAGGCTAATTATGGAAAGTAAACCCTTAGTACTTTTTGCCGATGATAAAACAGAGTTTGGCAAAAACTGCACAGAATGTCTAAAAGAACGAGGAGTAGAAGTGTTGTCGACCGCAAAGGACGGTAGACAGTTGTTGAATGACATGGAGAAGTATCAGCCTGATGTCGTCGTAATGGATTTGTTCATGCCGAATCTGGATGCATTAGGAGTGCTTGAAAAGGCTAACAGTGTCGACTTCAAGTCGAAACCTGTATTCATTGTTATGTCGAGTTTTGACAATCCTCAGTTAGCAGAGGAGGCTGTTACAAACGGCGCTGCATATTTCTTTATAAAGCCGTTTGATTTTGATATGCTTGCTGACAGGGTGCTGAATTCTACGCGCAATACAGGCAGAAAGAATATCCATAAGATCGATACAAGTCTGGAAATTCTTGTAACAAACATTCTACATGAGATAGGCGTTCCTGCACATATTAAGGGCTACCATTACCTTCGTGAGTCGATTCTGTTAGCTATCAGAGAACCTGAGATCATCAGTTCGATCACTAAGATGCTCTATCCCACTGTGGCAAAGAAGTTCTCGACCACATCATCGCGTGTAGAGCGTGCCATCAGACACGCGATCGAGGTTGCGTGGGACAGGGGAGATATCGACATATTAAACTCTTATTTTGGATTTACGATCCATAACGAACGCGGTAAGCCTACCAACAGTGAGTTTGTAGCAATGATCGCCGATAAGCTTCGGCTAAATCTCAAGGCCTCTTAAGGCTTCATAAAACACAAAAGACCCGTCTGAAATCAGACGGGTCTTTGCTAATATTGGGTTATTGATTATTCTTGTTCCTGCTTATTATCCTTACGGGAAAGAACGATATTTACGATGATACCGAGGATCAAGGCACAGGCGATAGAGGTCAGGGTGACCTTGCCG
>CAYYGY010000132.1:0-2859 GCA_964471735.1 uncultured Eubacteriales bacterium | reverse complement strand
GCAGGCACTGTGCAGCAATGCAAAGACCTGCTTTGCCATCTTTTTGCTGAGTCCTTGAGTCGGCTCGTCACAAAGCAGAATCTCAGGCTTTTTTGCAAGCGCTCTCGCTATCGCCAAGCGGCGTTGCTCGCTTAATGAAAGCCGGTCTGGAAGCACGTCTTTCTTATCCTCAAGGCCAAATGCGTGCAGCATTTTTTCTGCCGAATAGCAATTTTTACACACAGAGGTGGCAAGCTCTATATTTTCCTTTACGGTCATCTCTGATATTAAATCAGAATGCTGAAAGACAAAGCCGATTTTATTTTGACGATATTCGGCAAGTTGACTTCTGCCCATACTGTCAACGCGGCTAGAGCCGACCTGTGTTTGGCCTGAATCTGCGTTGTCCATTCCACCGATAATATTCAGCAACGTGGTTTTGCCTGAGCCTGAAGGGCCGATGACGGCCGCAAACTCACCTCTGTCTACCTCAAACGAAACATCGCTGATGCCTTCGGCGGTTTCCTGCCCTGCGCGATAGTTTTTACATACGCCACTAAGCCTTATTAAACTCATACGCTCACTCCGTTTAAAATTGCGATAGGTGTCCTTCATTTAATCATACCACATCCCGTCCGTCTTTACAAGAGAAAACGAAGTCAGGCAAAGCCAGCACTCAGGCTGGATGTGGATAAGTTTCACCTTTTTCGGCTTGCGTTTTAATACTCGATAAGGTATGGTAAAAGCAGAGATTTAAACAGGCGAGGAAGTCAGTAATGAAAGAGTACAGAAAATCAGATCTCAGCCTTAACCCAACTGAAAAGATAGTTATAATAATTTCGCTGGTACTTTTGCTTTTTATAATCTCATACAAATTCTTCAGCGAGATACCCAAGGAAGACCAAACGGTGATGATATACACCGTTAACTCGGTAAGTTATTCGTCAGAGGATGCGGTTGCGAGGCTTGTTAACATCAACACCGCCGACGAGGCCGCTCTACAGACCGTAAGCGGTATAGGCGAAGCGAAAGCAAAGGCGATAATCGAATATCGCAACGAAAACGGGGCGTTTACAAGCCTTGACGAGTTATTGAATGTAAACGGCATAGGTGAAAAACTGTTAGAAAAGATAAAGCCGTATTTGACGGTTGAATAAATCTAAAATTCTGACATCAAGCTTTAACATATAAAAACGGCTGTTAACTTAAGTTAACAGCCGTTTTTATATGTATATCAGTTTACTGCCGTTTCGCAGTAGACACAGCTTAAATCCCCGTTTTCTGTTTTGTAAAAACGGTGCTCAAGCTCCTGCTCGCACGACGTGATACAACGCGGATTACGGCATTTACAGCCGCCTGCAACATCAAAGTGACGTTCCTGCCTGACGGGGTCGTTCTTTGCGTCCTCCAGCAATTTCAGTATCAACGCCATTCGCATATATTTGCCGTTTTCGACCTGCTTGAAGTAGCAGGCACGGCTGTCATTATCGACTTTGGCACTGATTTCATTCACTCTGGGGAGAGGGTGCAATACACTGCAAGTATCTTTTGCGAGAGCCATCTTTTCAACAGTCAGTATATAACTGTCCTTCAGGCGCTCATATTCCTGCATACTGTCAAAGCGCTCACGCTGGATTCTGGTCATATACAGCACATCAAGGGTGCCGAGCACGTTCTCCAGAGAAGTGGTTTCAACATATGAAATGCCTTTTTTGACATAGTCAGGCAGTTTTAATTCCTCAGGCGAAATCAAAACAAACTTTATGCCTTTACAGCGCGAAAGCGCCTTTATAAGCGAGTGCACCGTTCTGCCGTACTTCAAGTCACCGCAAAGTCCGATCATGAGGTTATCAAAGGTTCCCTTCTCGCGGTAAACAGTCAGCAGGTCAGCGAGCGTTTGAGTTGGGTGACAGTGCCCGCCGTCGCCTGCGTTTATCACGGGCACAGTTGCGTTATTTGCCGCAACGAGCGCAGAGCCGTCTTTAGGGTGGCGGATAGCAATGATATCGGCATAACAACTGACGACCTTGGCGGTGTCGGCAAGGCTTTCGCCCTTTGAAGCCGAGGAGGTGGCGCCGTCTGTCATTGACAGCACGTTTCCGCCCAGTTCATACATCGCCGCCTCAAAGCTCATTCGTGTTCTAGTTGACGGCTCAAAAAACAGCGTCGCAAGTTTTTTGCCCTGACAGGAACGAGCGTACTTTTCAGGATTTTCGATAATGTCAAGCGCGGTGTTTATAAGTTCATAAAGCTCATCAATGCTCAAATCAGGGGTATCTATTACACTCCTCATTTGTTTCCTCCGATCCAACTTTCATCGGACGGATTGTTTCTGAATGCTATCAGGCGGGCGATATCCTCAGTTTTGATATAGCCTTCTTTTGCAGCTACCTCTGCGATGCAGTCAAAGTTTGTAAGAGAAACGTTTTTGACATCTGCCGCCGCAAGACGGTCAAGTCCCTTCTGCATACCGTAAGTGAATATGGAAACGACGCCAAGCACCTGAGCGCCTGCTTCGCGAAGCACGTTGACTACTTCAATAACGCTGCCTCCGGTTGAAATAAGGTCTTCTACTACAACGACCTTCTGTCCCTTTTCAAGCTTGCCCTCGATCTGGTTTTGTCTGCCGTGATCTTTTGCGCCTGAACGGACATAGCCCATAGGCATATCCAAGATGTGAGCTGTTATAGCCGCGTGGGCTATACCCGCAGTTGATGTGCCCATAAGGACCTCTGCATCGGGATAATTTTCTTTTATAAGCTGAGCAAGTCCGTTTTCCACATCGGTACGGACATCAGGTGCGGTCAAGGTCAGGCGGTTGTCACAATAAACCGCACTTTTGATTCCGCTTGCCCAAGTAAAGGGCTCCTCAGGGCGAAA
>CAYYGY010000131.1:0-2898 GCA_964471735.1 uncultured Eubacteriales bacterium | reverse complement strand
AGCACTCGCTTGAGGTTGCGTACCTTTCAGGTCTCATGGCCGCTGAGCTGGGCGAAGATGTTTCACTTGCGCGCCGCGCGGGCTTGCTTCACGATATAGGCAAGGCGCTTGACCACGAGCATGAGGGTACTCATATTCAGCTGGGTGTAGACGTTGCCAAGAAGTGCAAGGAAAGCGAAGCGGTAATTCACGCCATCCACGCCCATCACGGTGATGTTGAGGCTAAGACGGTAATCGCTTGCCTTGTTCAGGCCGCAGACGCCATTTCTGCCGCCAGACCGGGGGCAAGACGTGAAAACCTTGAAAACTATGTTCGCCGCCTTGAAAAGCTGGAGGAAATCGCCAATTCCTTCAACGGCGTCGAGAGGTCGTTCGCAATTCAGGCAGGCCGTGAGGTCAGAATCATGGTCAAGCCAGAGGTGATAAGCGACGACCAGATGGTAATCACCGCCCGTGAGATAGTACAGAAAATTGAAAATGAGCTCGACTATCCCGGACAGGTCAAGGTCAATGTTATCCGTGAAAGCAGAGCAGTTGATTTTGCAAAATAAAAACGACCGGCAGGAACACCTCCTGCCGGATTTTTTATCAAAGAGATGTAAGATGTGCACAAAAAGGGTGTCGGCGGATGTGCTGTTTTTTTAGAAAATAATGCTTGACCGACGAATTTGGTTGTGCTATAATCTAAAGTACCTCTGCTATGGGGTTTGTTAAATGCGCCCAAACCCGCTTATATAGAGGGAGGCTAAAATTTTCCGTAAAACGGGAGGTGCCGTCAATGAGAGTTAAAATCACCCTCGCTTGCACTGAGTGCAAGCAAAGAAACTACAACACCATGAAGAACAAGAAAAACGACCCTGACAGGTTGGAAATGAACAAGTATTGTAGATTCTGCAAAAAGCACACTCTCCACAAGGAAACCAAGTAAGGAGGATATAATGAAAGCTGTATCATTGGCCAGCCGTGTGTTAGCGGCTGTTCTCGGTGTCTTGACCTTCGCATTGCTGTTCTTCGGAATCGTGCACGTTGTCAGTTCGCAGGGAACCTTTGAACTTTCTGCTACTCAGCTTGCATTTGGTTCAAAACTTACTAAGGATTCTGCCGGATCAACACTTGATTTGGTTGTGGATTTGTGCAAATCTGCTTGGTACTTCTTCACATTCTTCATTGCCCTTTTAGGCGCCATCTGCGCTGTTGCTTCTCTTAAGTCTGAGAAGTCTGCTGTCGGTGCGCTGGTATTCGGCATTATAAATGTGATCATGATGTTGCTCTTTATATGCAACACACCCGGTACCTATGTCGATCACCGTCCGCTCTCAGGTATTAAGGAGATATGGTACAACAATACATTTATTGCGTTGCTGTGTGTATCTATTGCCTTTGTAGTGTTCATGATCGCATCTATACTTTTGGCTGATTATATCAAGGTTAAGGAATCAAATGGCGCAAAGAAGTTCCTTCTCGTGAGATTTAAGGCCTGGTTGCTCGAGTATAAGAGCGAAATCAAAAGGATCACTTGGCCCAACTTCAACACCGTCGTAAAAAACACGCTCATCGTGCTTATTATGTGTGCTGTTGTAGGTGCCTTCATTTGGATTGAGGATTTCGGTCTTGCTAAGTTGCTTGAGCTTGTGTTCCATTCCTAAGCAGAACGGAGAGATACGTATGTCTGATATGGATATGAGAGCAATCAATGAAATGAATGCCAGTTGGTATGTCATTCACACTTATTCAGGATATGAAAACAAGGTTGCAGACAATATCTGCAAGATTGTTGAAAGCCACAATATGCACGACCTTGTCTTTGATGTAAAGGTGCCTACGGAGATGGTTACCGAAATTAAAGACAACAAAAAGCGCGAGGTAGAGCGCAAGGTTTTTCCTGGATACGTATTAGTCAAAATGATCGTTACCGATGATTCATGGTTCGCGATCCGAAATATTCGCGGAGTTACCGGCTTTGTCGGTTCTGCGTCTACACCGGTTCCGCTTACTGATGAAGAGGTTGCTTCCTTGGGCGTTGAGAAGCGCTCGGTTGAGGTCAACTATTCGGTCGGCGATACCGTCGACATCGTCAACGGTCCGTTGGAAGGCTTTTCAGGTCGTGTTGAGGAGATCGATACTGACAGAAATGTTGTTCGCGTTCTCCTTTCAATGCTCGGCAGAGAAACATCGGTTGAGTTTGAACTTGACTTTGTTGAACTGGCTGAATAATTTAAACTTTTACGGCGATATCAATCGTCGCAGCGTATTCGCTGAAGTGGGAGGGCAGCAATGCTGTTCCGCCGAACCACATTTTTACGGAGGTGTAAACAATGGCTCAAAAGGTTGTTGGATTTATTAAACTTCAAATTCCTGCAGGCAAAGCTACCCCAGCTCCGCCGGTAGGTCCCGCGCTTGGTCAGCACGGTGTTAACATTATGGCGTTCACTAAGGAATTTAATGAGCGCACAAAGAATGACGTAGGTCTCATCATTCCTGTTGTTATCACAGTTTATGCAGACCGCTCATTCACATTTGTAACCAAGACTCCGCCCGCAGCAGTTCTTATTAAGAAAGCTTGCGGAATCGAGAAGGCTTCGGGTGTTCCGAACAAGACTAAGGTTGCAAAAATCACTACTGAGCAGATTAGAAAGATTGCCGAAACTAAAATGCCTGACCTGAATGCAGCAAACATCGAGGCCGCAATGAGCATGGTCGCCGGTACTGCGCGCAGCATGGGCGTCGAAGTTGTTGACTAAACTATTCTAACTACTTTCTGCTCCCGGGTGATAATTCCCGGGTGGGAGGAAAATTCCGATTAACCACTCTATTGGGAGGTAAAGATTAATAATGAAACATGGTAAGAAATATACCGACAGCCGTAAATTAGTTGACGGCTCAAAACTTTATGATGTA
>CAYYGY010000130.1:0-2952 GCA_964471735.1 uncultured Eubacteriales bacterium | reverse complement strand
CATAGCCTTTTCGGGACGGGTTGCCATAAGGGTGCGGTATTTGACCGCCTTGAGACCGCCGATATAACCGGTGTGACGATAGTAGAATTTCTTGTCAAGTTTGGCGCCTGTCAAAACGACGTCAGCGGCGTTTATAACGATAACATGGTCGCCGCAGTCGACATGGGGGGCAAACTCAGGCTTGTGCTTACCGCGAAGAAGAACAGCGGCTTCAGCAGCAACACGGCCAAGCGGCTTGCCGGCAGCGTCAATGACATACCAGTTGCGGCTGATGTCGCCGGCTTTTGGCATATAAGTTGACATACTTTTTACCTCCAAAATGTATTTTATTCTTTCAACGAGTGATATGATAACACGAACACGGCCCCGTGTCAACAACTATTTTTCAATTTTTTGATTTGCAAAATAAAAACTCGATTTTTCTCCTGTTTTCTCTGTTTTTCTTTAAAATGCTAACAGATGATTTTTGAATTTTCTTTTTCCTTACCCTTGATATGCGGGCTTACACATTATATAATAGCATTATTCGGAAAGGAAGTGATGCCCTAATGCAGATGCTGATGAGTCATATGCGTGCCGCAATGCAGAAATACCGTATGATAGACGACGGCGATGTGGTCGCTGTCGGAGTTTCAGGCGGGAAGGATTCTCTTGCAATGCTCTATGCACTGTGTCAGATGCGCCGCTTCTATCCCCAAAAGTACGAGGTCAAGGCGGTGACCATCGACCCTCAGTTTGGCTCTGTTTGCGGAGATTACAGTGCTATCGAAGAATTATGCCGCTCGCTTGGGGTAGAATATACTATAAAACGCACTCAGCTTGCTGATGTGATATTCAATCAGCGTGATGAGTCAAATCCGTGCAGCCTATGCGCAAAAATGCGCAGGGGAATGCTTCACGACACCGCAAAAGAGCTAGGCTGTAACAAGGTCGCGCTCGGACATCACCTCGATGATGCGGTCGTTACCTTTTATATGAACCTGTTTCGCTGCGGTAGGATAGGCTGTTTTTCACCTGTCAGCTACCTTTCGCGCAAGGATCTGTATCTTATCCGCCCGATGGTCTTCGCCTATGAAAAAGACGTCGAGCGTGCTGTCCGTAAAGCGGCGCTGCCGATAATAAAGTCTGCGTGCCCTGCCGACGGTACGACTGAACGTCAAAAAGTGAAAGAACTGATAGACGGGCTTGAGAAGCAAAACGGATACAGCGCAATCTATCAGAAAACGCTCGGCGCGATGCAGCGAGCCGCCATTGACGGGTGGGAAACACAAGATGAGGACGGAGAGCAGATTTAAAAAATTTGATGTAAAATTTTCCTCTTATCGTGTGCCTAAGTTCACTTGACAGTGTGGTTGATAACAATTATAATCTTTAGTATGATCAGAGGTTACCTCGTTTGAGTCGGGGTAATTTTGTTTTTCCCAAAAGGTAGGTGCAGTGATGAAACATATTATTTCAGCAGTTACGGTTGCTGTTGTTCTTTTCGCTGCACTTTTTGCGACAGGTTCGATGGCTTTTGCAGAGCAGAGCACAAAGCTTCGTCCGGTTTCATATGTCGATTCAGGCATAGTGAACCCGCCCACCCTTGTTGAAAGGATCGATTCTGTTTCAGCGCTTGAAACCCTCGCCGATGAAGAAGCGGCACCGCAGGTAGGCGTGTTCTCGGTCGATGATGCAGGCCTCACCGTAAGCGTGGGGGGAAGCGATATGTCGGTTGCCGACGTGTCCGCAAAATGCACTGCCACGATACCTCTTTTTCTCGTTCAGGACGAGCAGACGGCGGTCGCGCTTGTAAAATACATCAGTGATAACTCGATATACGATGTTATGATAGGCTCGTACAACCAAGTGGCTGTAAAAGCCGCCGCAGATATGCGCAATTATCACGTTACCTGCGTATATTTCAGCAATGATTACACCGGCAGTGATTCTCTTGCCGCGCTTGTAAAGGCTACTCACAGTTGTAATGCGGGACTGTTGGTCGTTTCGGGTGATACACCGCTTACTGATGCCGATGCAGAGTATCTGCAAAAACGCCTTATAAGGGTGTGGACAGACCGCACAAGCGGCACCACCGCGTCAAAGGTAAGTGAGGCTGTAGATTGCGGTGCAGACGGCGTTTTCATTGACGATATGCAGACCGCGATCAAGATGTACAATTCGGTTACTCAGACCGCTTTCATAAGGAAAAGCTTTATAGTAGCCCATCGGGGTGCATCTAAACTTGCTCCCGAAAACTCAATCGAAGCGATGAGGCTTGCCATTGAAAACAAAGCAGACGCGGTCGAGCTTGATGTTCAGATGACCGCTGACGGTGTTGCGGTCGTTTATCACGATGAGGACGTTGGCGGGATATTGTCATCAAACCCCGATGTTTCGCTCGTCTCGAAAAAAATCAAGGAAAACACCTATGAAACGCTGAGCAAATTGAAGCTCAACGCCGTCGGTGAATATACAGAATGTAAGATACCGACTTTTGAAGAATATCTCAAAGCATTTGCCGAGCTTAACAGCAGCGCGGTGCTCTATATCGAGTTTAAGACAGGAGATGAAGCCTGCCTTACTAAAACGGTCGAGCTTGTAAAGCAATATAAGCTAGAAAGCGATGTTGTTTTTATAAGTTTTGCTAACGACGTCTATAAAAAGCTTTATACGTTGTGCCCTGAATCAGCACGGTCTTACCTTGTTTCAAAGGACAGCGAGCAGCAGTATTCAGCCATATTTTCAGAGGTCGCATGGTTCAACGCTGTCGGACTAAATATAAAATTCAACGCTGTTAACGAGCGGCTTAGCATGGAAAGCTTTCTGCGCGGCAAAACGCTCTCATCATGGACGATCAACGATATTGAGCAGTTCAGAACCACCGTTGGCTATGGCTTGTCCGCCGTTACGACGGACAGCTCCAACGTCTTTTCTACCGACCGTATGATGCTCCTTAGTGTAGAAACATCA
>CAYYGY010000129.1:0-3018 GCA_964471735.1 uncultured Eubacteriales bacterium | reverse complement strand
CCCGGCCGATGTGCTTGAGCCGGAGCTTGAGAAATACAGAGCCGAAATGAAGGAAAAGGGCATCGGCAAAAGCGAAGAAGACGTGCTCAGTTATGCCTTGTTCCCGCAGGTAGCAGAGAAGTTCTTTGCATACCGTGACAACAAAACAACAGAGCCTAAAGAGGACGAAGTAAGAGTCCTTTATGTAGACGACCGCTCATAATCAAACAGCACTGCATCGGGATTTAGCTCAATGCAGTGCTATTTTTTATCAATCGTTGCAAAATTAATTATAGTATGATAAAATATCCATATATTTGTATGATTGGCTTTTATTAATGCAATAATAATTTCGGAATACATTGGGTTGTCGGAGGTAGATGTACATATGTACTACAAAATAGAACAGTTTTACAATCGGATAAAAGGCCAAAGGCTCGCTTTTTGCGGAATCGGTGTCAGCAATCTCCCCCTTATTTACAAGTTTCAGAAACTCGGTGCAGACGTCTATGCCTGCGACCGCAGAACAAAGGAGCAGTTGGGTGAAACGGCGGAGGAACTTGAATCGGCAGGCATAAAAATGATACTGGGCCCTGATTATCTGAAAAATATTGACGTCGATATTATTTTCAGGACCCCCGGTATGAACTTCTTTCTGCCCGAACTTGTTGAAGCGAGAAAGCGCGGCATTGTCGTTACTTCCGAAATGGAGGTGTTTTTCGACCTTTGTCCGTGCAGACTTTTTGCGGTAACCGGCTCCGACGGCAAAACTACGACCACCACCCTGATTGCAAAAATGCTCCAGACGCAGGGTTATAAGGTGCATCTTGGAGGCAATATCGGCAGAGCGCTTTTGCCTATCGTGGACGAAATTGATGCAAACGATTGCGCCGTTGTTGAGCTTTCCTCATTCCAGCTTATATCGTTGAGAAAAAGCCCTAATGTAAGCGTTATTACCAACGTTGCGCCTAACCACCTCGATGTCCATAAAACGATGGATGAATACATCGACGCCAAACGCAACATTATGATACATCAAAACGCATTTTCAAGAACGGTTTTAAACGCCGATAATGACATTACTAAATCGTTTGAAAACGATGTGCGCGGTCAGGCAGTTATGTTCAGTTATAAGCATCCTGTTGAAAACGGCGCGTATTACGGTGCGGACGGATGTCTCTATATGTCAGATAAAAACGGACTGACAAGGGTTATGCACAGGTCTGACATAAAGGTTATCGGCGAGCATAATGTCGAAAATTTTCTTGCCGCAATTTCAGCGGTGTGGGGCTATGTTACGCACGACAATATTGTTAAAACCGCCCGCGAATTCAAAGGCGTTGAGCACCGCATCGAGTTTGTAAGAGAACTTGACGGTGTCAGGTATTATAATGATTCTATCGCCACCAGTCCGACAAGGACTATCGCAGGACTGGCGGCCTTTGATAAAAAGGTCATTCTCATTGGCGGAGGATATGATAAACATATCCCGTTTGAGCCGTTGGCACCTCACGCGGTAAAAAAGATAAAAACCCTCATTCTCAGCGGCCCTACTGCGGAAAAGATTGAAAAAGCAATTACCGAGCACCCTGATTTTTCTGCAGACGAAATGGAAATAATCCACGTCAAGGATATGGAACAAGCCGTCAGTGTCGCCCACAGCAAAGCGCAATCAGGAGATATCGTTACGCTCAGTCCGGCCTGTGCCAGCTTTGACGCGTATGCAAATTTTGAGATAAGAGGCAGACACTATAAAGAACTGGTAAATAAACTTTAGAAAACAGAGCCGATTCAAGTCGGCTCTTTAAGATAGGAGAATCGGTTTGGATATAAAGGAATTGCTTTGCAGCCTGTCTGAGGCAGACGGCGTAAGCGGCGTTAAAGCAAAGCTTGATATTGCGCAGGACTGCCTTTCTGCGCTCGGCAAGACCCAACGCGATAATATGGGCGGGCTTGTATGTACCGTCGGTAACGGCAAGCGCAAGATTATGCTTGATGCTCATATAGATGAAATCGGGTTTATAATCACCGCTATCGACGGCGACTATCTGCGCGTTGAAAAATGCGGCGGCGTTGATACCAGAACTGTGATAGATCAGGAGGTAACCGTTTACGGCAAAACACCCATTAAAGGAGTGTTTTCAAGTTTGCCCCCGCACTTGAAAAAGGAAAACGATAAGGCGCTTGAGGTTGACGAGCTTGTTCTGGATTGCGGCTATAAGCACGAAAGGCTCAAAGACCTCGTCAAACCCGGTGATATGGTGTGCTTGAGCGCAGATATGTTGAATGGCCGTATAACCGGAAAGGCGCTTGATAACAGTGCAGGTGTTGCCGCTGTTATTGCCGCAGCAGAAGAGGTGGCTGAAAAGTTGGAGGATACCACCCTCATTGTTTCCCTGTCTGCTCAGGAAGAACTGGGGCTGAGGGGCGCCAAAACTGCAACCTACGGCATACAGCCGACTGAGGCTATCGTCGTGGACGTAAGCTTCGGCGACGGTGCAGGTGTTTCACCCAGAGATTGCGGAAAACTGGGTGAAGGCCCGATGATCGGTATCTCGCCTATACTTGACAGACGTATGTCCGACACTCTGATAGGGATATGCAGGCATAAAAACATTCCATATCAGGTTGAGGTAACTGCAGGTTCGACAGGCACAAACGCCGATGTGATATCTGTCTCTCAAACAGGGGTGCCTACAGCAGTTGTGTCGATACCTTTAAGGAATATGCACACAGCGTGTGAGGTCGTTGATGTTTCAGACGTTGAGATGACAGCAAAGCTTCTGGCTGAGTATATTTTGCAGGGAGGGATAAACTGATGTTTGATATGTTGCGCTCCATCTGCGAAATTGACGGCGCATCAGGCGGAGAAACTTCTGTAGCCAAATATATCGAGGCCGTTATTAAACCTTTTTGTGAAGAATGTTTTATCGACACAATGGGCAATGTGATTGCCTTTAAAAGGGGACAAAACAGGCCTGAGAAAAAGGTTATGTTCGATGCCCATATGGACGAAGTCGGCTTTATCATCACCAACAT
>CAYYGY010000128.1:0-3082 GCA_964471735.1 uncultured Eubacteriales bacterium | reverse complement strand
CATAAAATAGCGGTAGCTTTGGTCGTTGGACACATCAAGCCCAACATATTCATCTAGATTTACACTGGTAACGGTTGAAAAATCAATCTCACCTTTCTTGTTTGCCTCAACAAGCTTTTTATATGTGCCGACAGGTGAAGAGCCGGTAGCAAGACCTAAAACGCAATAAGGTTTCAAGATTACCTGAGACGCAATGATAGCCGCTGCCTTTTCGCTAAGTTCCTCGTAGGTTTTTACTGTGATGTAATTCATATATGAAACATCCTTTCTTGAATTAGATTATTCTGAGAACAACATTATCTTGCGCTTTGACAATACAATTTGCAGGATATACTCCGCGCAGAGAAGTCAACGGATATACTGAAGTGTTTTTGCCGATAACCGTTCCGGGATTAATAACACTTGAGCAGCCGATATCGGCCCCATCTGCAAGAATTCCGCCTATCTTACGAAGACCAGTATCAATGTCAACCTCACCATGAATAACGACCGCTTTGCCGTCTGATTTGAGATTGGAGCAGATTGAACCGGCACCCATATGGGCACGATTACCCAAAACAGAATCGCCTACATAATTATAGTGCGGAACCTGAACTTTGTCCAGCAAAATACAGTTTTTCAGTTCACTGGAATTACCGATTACACAATTACTGCCGGTGATGATACAGCCTCTCAAAAATGCACCGGGACGGATCTCAGTGCCGTGACCTATGATAGTAGGCGCCTCGATCGTAACAGTATCCGCAATCTTTACATCCTTGCCGACAAGAACACCCGGCTTGATCTCCGTAAAATCAGGAAGCCCTTTTTCAATAAGTGACAATGCCAGTTCCTTGATTTTCGGCAACATTTCCCAAGGGTATTCGACGGAATCAAACAACTCTTTCAAATACGGTACTTCACAATCGTAAAGTTCATTAGTTTTTACCAATTTATTCACTGCAATGTCCCCTTCCTTTAATAACCTTTGCAATTTTTTCTGCATACTCCCGACAAAGTTCATCGGTTTCGCTTTCAATCATTATGCGTATTACCGGCTCGGTGCCGCTTTCACGAAGGAGAGCCCTGCCGTTACCGTTAATAAGCTTCTCGACTTCCTTAAGTTCGTTCAAAACATCTTTGTCAGCCATAACAGCAGCTTTATCTTTAACACGCAGATTTATCAAAAACTGCGGATAAAGCATAACAGGCTCTGCAAGTTTCGAGAGCGGCAGCTTGCGGTCACACATTTCCTCGGCAATCATTATTGCCGTCAAAAGTCCGTCGCCTGTTGTTGCGTATTTTTTCAATATGATATGACCGGACTGTTCACCGCCGAGGCTGTAATTATTCTTCTGCATTGATTCATACACAAAGCGATCGCCGACCTTAGTTTGCTCGCAGTCGATCCCCGCCTTCTTCAATGAAGCGAAAAATCCGCTGTTTGACATAACAGTTGCAACAACTGTATTGCCGCTGAGCATACCTCTCGATTTAAGGCGATTTGCAAGAATATAAAGCATACAGTCACCGTCAACAATATTGCCGTTTTCGTCTACTGCAATACAGCGGTCAGCATCGCCGTCAAACGCAAAGCCGACATCTAAATGCTTTTCTTTAACCAAAGCGCAAAGCTTTTCGGGATGGGTAGAGCCGCAACCATTATTGACATTAAGTCCGTCAGGCTCAGCACCCAGAATCACAGTTTGTGCACCCAAAGCATCAAACACGGCTTTAGCTATCATCCACGATGCGCCATTTGCACAGTCAAGTCCGATTTTAAGGTCGCGATATGAGTGAGATGCGACTGAGATGAGATAACCGACATATCTGTTTCTGCCCGAAACATAATCTACGATGCAACCGATACGCTCTCTGTGTGCCAAAGGTATATCATCACCGATGATGCCCAACTGTGCCAGATTACCGTCTATATAAGCTTCTATCAAAGCAGTGGTCTCATCATCAAGCTTTTCACCGTACTTATTTATCACCTTTATACCGTTATCATAAAACGGGTTGTGCGATGCGGTTATCATGATACCGCAGTCAAATTCATCCTGACGCGTAACATAAGAAACACTGGGCGTGGTGGTAACATGCAGCATATAAGCATCGGCACCCGATGCGGTTATGCCTGCCGCGATAGAATACTCAAGCATATAACTTGAGCGGCGGGTATCCTTGCCTATTACTATACGAGGACGGTAGCCTGCATTCTGGCAACCTGAAAGCTCTGAAGAATAATACCATCCCAAGAATCTGCCGACTTTATAAGCCTGCATTGAAGTAAGGTTAAGGTTAGCCTCACCTCTGAAGCCGTCTGTACCAAAATACTTATTCTTTACGGGATCGTCCGCTTTGTTGCGTTTGATAGTGATCTTATCATAAAGCAATTCGTCTGAAGAAACATTGAACAACTCGCAAATAAGCAGCACTTTATCAATTTGAGGCAGGGTCTGATCCATTTCCCATTTCGAAACAGCCTGCCTTGAAACCGAAAGTTTGTCAGCCAGCGTTTCTTGAGACATGTTGGAAGCATTGCGAAGGTGGGTTATCTTTTCACCGATTGTCATAATGACCTCCTAAACGATAATAATCGCAATATATTATATAATACACAAAACGAGCACAAACTACAACCAACAAAACATTGATTTTTAAGCAACCGCTAGTTGCCAAAAGCAAAGGTTTTGTCCTGAATTTTTAAAAAAGCAAAGAAAAAACGGCGATTTTTGCAAATTAATTTTACAACCTCTCAATGATAGCCTATACTAGTTTATCACATTTTAAGACAAAAAACAATAAATCCGAACCCCATTTCCAACTACGGGAAGGTTCGGATTTATTATTGACGTATAGACTTGTAATTAATACATCGGGTTATAATGCGGATATTCACAACCGATTAAATATATAATTTTAGTACTTCAATTTTTAAAGGCAATGCTTCCGACTTTAGAAACGGTATCTTTTACAGTTCTTTCTACCGGCCCAAAATTATAGTGTTTTCCGTTAATACTTTGGCAGATGCAGGCTGTGTTGTAAGTTGAAGCCTCTATATTATATAACCCAATGACTTCAATAGTATTATCGTTTATTT
>CAYYGY010000127.1:0-3096 GCA_964471735.1 uncultured Eubacteriales bacterium | reverse complement strand
GCGGCAGGTGATGACCTCAGCATCGCCGATAGCCTTTTTACGCACCTCTTCGTTTACCTTGGCCGGAAGGGCGCCGTACTCACCTCTAAGCAAGCCTTTCGATTCCTTGGGAACCATCTTGTATCTTTCGCCTGAGATAACGTTCATAACAGCCTGTGTGCCTACGATCTGACTGGTAGGTGTTACAAGCGGAGGATAACCAAAGTCCTCACGTACACGGGGGACCTCAGCAAGAACATCGTAATACTTATCCGATGCGTTAGCCTGCTTAAGCTGTGAGATCAGGTTTGAAAGCATACCGCCGGGCACCTGATAGATAAGGGTCTTTGTATCAACATTGAGCACCTTGGGGTCAAGCGTACCTTCTGCCTTCATTTTATCGGCAACATCACGGAAATGGGCAGCGACATCACTCAACTGAGCAAGGTCTAGGCCTGTGTCACGCTCTGTGCCCTGAAGGGTTGCGACCAACGCCTCGGTCGAGGGATTGGCGGTACCGTTAGCAAACGGTGAAAGCGCGCAGTCAACAATATCCACACCTGCCTGAGATGCCATAAGATAGGTCATATCTCCGGTGCCGGTGGTGTTGTGTGTGTGGAGGTGGATAGGAACCTTCACGTTTTCCTTAAGCTTTTTGACCAGCGAATATGCATCATACGGCAAAAGAAGGTTTGCCATATCCTTGATGCATATAACATCAGCGCCCATACTTTCAAGCGTCTTGGCGAGGTTGACAAAATAATCCTCGTTGTGTACAGGGCTTACCGTATAGCTGATAGCCGTTTCGCATATACCGCCGTGCTGTTTACAGCTTTTAACCGCCTGCTCGAGGTTTCTCGGGTCGTTAAGTGCGTCGAATATACGGATAACGTCAATGCCGTTTTCAATAGATTTTTCAACAAAAGCGTCAACAACATCATCGGAATAATGCTTGTATCCGAGAAGGTTCTGTCCCCTCAGAAGCATCTGCAGTTTTGTGTTGGGCATATGCTTTTTAATGGTGCGCAGGCGCTCCCAAGGATCCTCATTAAGGAACCTCATGCAAGCGTCAAAGGTCGCACCGCCCCAGCACTCAACCGACCAATAGCCTATTTTGTCCAGCTTTTCAAGCGCAGGGAGCATATCCTCAATGCGCATTCTTGTTGCGGCCTGTGACTGGTGCGCATCGCGAAGTATAGTATCGGTAATATAAAGTTTACTCATTTAAACTCTCCTCCCGTTAACCGAGCAACTGAATAAGGACGCCTGCAGCGATAGCAGAGCCTATAACACCGGCAACATTCGGGCCCATGGCGTGCATAAGCAGGAAGTTACCCGGATCATACTGCTGTCCGACTTTCTGAGATACACGCGCCGCCATAGGAACAGCGGACACACCGGCAGAGCCAATGAGCGGATTGATCTTCTTCTTTAAGAAGAGATTCATAAACTTTGCAAACAGTACGCCGCAAGCGCTTGCTACTGCGAAGGCGCATACGCCGAGCGCGATAATACCAAGCGTATCTGCTTTAATGAAAGTTTCTGCGGTAGCGGTAGCACCGACAGAAATGCCGAGGAATATAGTAACGATATTCATAAGTTCATTCTGGGCAGTCTTGCAAAGTCTTTCGGCAACACCCGACTCTTTCCAAAGGTTGCCGAGCATAAGGCAACCCACCAACGGTGTGGCAGACGGAACAAGCAAAGCAACGAAGACCGTAACCGCTATCGGGAAAATGATCTTTTCCCTCTGGCTTACAGGGCGAAGCTGATCCATACGGATACGGCGCTCTTTCTCAGTGGTAAGCAGCTTCATTATGGGAGGCTGGATTACCGGAACCAGAGCCATATACGAATACGCGGCAACCGCTATCGGGCCAAGCAAGTCAGGTGCAAGACGTGAAGTAGTAAATATTGCAGTCGGGCCGTCAGCACCGCCGATGATGCCGATAGAACCGGCCTCCTGCGAGGTAAAGCCAAGCAAGATCGCACCGATGTATGTGGCGAAGATGCCGATCTGTGCCGCCGCACCGAGGAGCAAGCTCTTCGGGTTTGCGATAAGCGGGCCGAAATCGGTCATTGCGCCTATGCCTACGAATATAAGGCAGGGATAGAGGCAGGTCTTAACGCCGATATAGAGCACGTCAAGCAAGCCGCCCTCAGCAAGTATACGGCCATAGTCGTGATAATACGCTGACTGGTCGTTCATAAATTCATTCCACAGTTCAGCGTGATACATTTCTGCGCCCGGCAAGTTCGTCAAAAGCATACCGAACGCAATACCGATAAGCAGCAACGGCTCAAACTGTTTTTTTATAGCGAGCCAAAGCAAGAACAAAGACAACGCTATCATAAAAAGATAAGACCAATTCTCGCCAAAATTACCGAAGATAGTATAGAAGCCGGTGCTTTTGGCAAAATCGATTATATTTTGCAACATAAGCTTACTCTCCTATTTTATCCGATAACGCAAAGTACAGTTCCGGACTCTACAGCGGCGCCCTTGGTGACGTTTACGCCCGATATAGTGCCGTCGCACGGAGCCATAATTTCGTTTTCCATTTTCATTGCCTCAAGCACAAAAAGGACATCGCCCTTCTTTATCTGTGCGCCGTTAGAAACATTTACAGCCAAGATCGTGCCGGGCATAGGACTTGCAATGGTTTCGCCGCCGGCGGGTGCTGATACAGGTGCTGACTGAGCGGGGGCTGCAGACGGAGCTTCAACCTTTTCTGCTGCCTTTGCTTCTACTTCACTCACTTCACACTCTTCAACAGTGATCTCATAAACCTGTCCGTTTACATTAACCTTATACTTCTTCATAATAAAAACCTCACATTCTTTTAATTGACAAAATTCTTATTGCAGAAATATCTTTTCCGCTGCTTTCTGCGATAGCAGCAGACACTGCAGCCACGAATTCCTGTTTGTTTGGGATTTCCTGAGTTGCAACAGCTTTCTGCGCGGCCGGCACTTCATCGGTTTCGGTCTTAGAAAACAGTCTTGTCAAGGCGCTCACACCATAGCAGAGCGCAACAAGACACACCAATCCGAGAAACACGATTCCAACACCAAGGATACACACTTGCGCATCAAACGGCATAGACTTTCTTCCTT
>CAYYGY010000126.1:0-3110 GCA_964471735.1 uncultured Eubacteriales bacterium | reverse complement strand
CTCTGGAACGATGCTTGCGACGGTCGCTTTTGATATTGATAGAAAATCCACAGACTTAAACCACCCTTTCAAGTATACCTTCGGTGGTACAACCGCTACGATTGCAACAGGAGTAAAAGCCGATTCATACGATTGGACTGTCCCTGACCTTGCGTTTCTGTGCGAGGATGCTACAAGTGGTACCTGTACAATCACTTGCTACACCTATAACGGCGGCACCTTGGTTGGCTCAAATTTCGATAGTTTCACACTGAATGTGCCAAGCAAATCTTCGGTATCACTGTCTTCTACAACTGTGACGATGGGAAACAGCTTGGTCATCAATATAACGAGGAACTCGTCGAACTTCACGCATAAGGTTGCTTATACCTTTGGAAATAAAGCCGACACGATTGACTCTGCCGCTACCACTAAGGCAACATGGGAAGAAGTTCCAATCAGTTTGGCAAGCGAAATTAACGCTGATGTGCTATCGGGCACAGGAACTATAATTTGTACAACATATAACGGTACGAAGGCGGTCGGAACAGTATATGCTTTTTTTACCGCTGTAATCCCTGAGAATGACGCTACAAAGCCAACGATGAAGATGACTCTTTCCTGTGTCAATCCGTTGTCCAGTGCCTTTGACGGAATATATGTGCAGGGTAAGTCAAAAGTACAAGCAAGCTTCGAAGCTTCGTCTACATACTCTGCTATTAAGTCCTACAAGACAACGGTAGACAGTAACTCATACATCGGTAATCCTGCAACATCGAATGCTTTGAATTCAACCGAAAGTCTCACGGTAATAGGTGTAGTAACCGATGCGCGAGGATTTACACAGACAGACGACACGCAGACAATTGAGGTTATACCTTATGGCAAACCATCCATACTTTCGCTTGAAGGACAAACATCTATTATTTGTGAAAGATGCAAGGAAAACGGAGAGTTATATGACGAGGGTATGTGCCTGCGAATAAGAGCAAGACGAAGTTACAGTAAGGTTGTATCAAACGGTGAGCAGAAAAACTTCTGCAAATTAGGATATAGAATTATGTCTGATTCCGAAACAAAATACTCGAATGACGTGATTTTGTTGGATGAGTATGCCACCGTCGATGAGGTCGATGGAATAATCCCCGGCATTGTAGAATCTATAACTACAAAGTATACGGTGCAATTGTTTGTAACCGATACTGTGGGGGAAACAGCTACAAAAACTTTTAAGATAGGGGCGGCGGGATGCGTTCTTCACAAGGGATACGGAGGACACCGGCTCGGCCTTAAGAGATATGCAAAGCTAAATGATGACGGAACTCCGTTGGAGGAAGACGGTATTGATGTCGGTGCAGATATGTACTTCGATGACGGAACTCAGATTCATGGAGCATCAATATATCAACTTGGAAAACTAAAACAAATTCCCCAAGGTGCAGATGTAAATGACTATAAGGACTTCGATGTTTTTAGTGTTGAGTCTAACGCAATCGCAGCAACGATTGCAAACCTTCCGGTCCCATATGCAGGAAAACTTATTGTGTCTTCTGCAAACGGCTCCGGAAAAAACAGCGGGGCATATTCCTATATCTTGCAGGAATATATTTCGTTCAACGGTTATTATCATGGTTACCGTTACGTCTGCACAGCGGATACCGCTGATGAGTGGGAATACAAAAATTGGAGTAGTACATATTGGCAAAACCTCGGTCTTACGGATAGTGTTTCCTCATTGGGTTTTAACGCCGGAAGAGCACCGTATCCTTGTGCCTATAGGATAGAAAACGGAAACCATATTTATGTTGCTTTCAACTGTGGTTTTACCTATTCAGGTTCAACCGTCACAGTTAACTCAAATACTATCCCCGAAGGATTCAGACCTGCGAGAAATATATACGGATTCTGTGCTTTAGGCGACGGGTGTATCGCAAGAGTCGCTGTATCAACTGCAGGCAATGTAATTATCGAATGGGTGCAAAAGCTTATTTCTACGCAGGAAACCACATCTCTCACAGCCTCATGGATAGACGGATATATAGACTATTGGATTTAAAACATAAAAATAAGGAGGAAAATAAATGGCAACCTATACAACGCTTCGTAACGGAAGCACTGGTGACGAGGTCAAGAAACTACAGCAATCTCTTATAGATGCAGGATACAATGTAGGCTCATCGGGGGCGGACGGTATTTATGGTTCAGCGACTGCTGCGGCAGTAAAGGCATATCAAGATGCCAATGGTCTCGCAGTAGATGGAATTGCAGGAAATCAGACTCTCACCAGCCTTTATGAAAATTCAAGTTCTCAAGGGTCGGATGCATCAAACCAAGCTGCTCTGTCTTATGATGATTTTAAAGTAAGTGAAAAAACGGCTGATTACAAATCTACCGCAGATAAAAAGCAGGCTGAATTGGATAGTCTGGGAGGCTTCACCTATGATGATTATGTGCAGTCTGATTTGGTTACAGCCGCCTATGAAAAACTTAATTCTCTTAAGGCGCCGGGCGAATATCAGTCACAATGGCAGGAGCAACTTAATGAATATATCAACAAGATTTTGAATCGTGAAGATTTCTCTTATGATGTAAACGGTGATGCGCTCTATCAGCAGTACAAAGACCAGTACGTTACTCAAGGTCAACAGGCTATGATGGATACTATGGGACAAGCTGCTGCTATGACAGGCGGTTATGGCAACTCCTATGCTCAAACTGTCGGTCAGCAGACATATCAAGGCTATCTACAGCAGTTGAATGATAAAGTCCCTGAATTGTATCAGCTTGCTCTTGACCAGTACAACAGACAGGGTGAAGCACTATATAATCAGTACGGCTTACTTGCCGATGCAGAAAACCAAGATTACAGCATATACAGAGATACCGTTTCGGATTACAACACCGAGCGTAATTATCTCACAGATGTATATAACAATGAACGCAATTGGGATTATGGTATGTACAGTGATGCTCAAGACAGAAATTATAACGAGTATCAGATTAAGTATAATGCATTAACTGATGCCATTGATAGAGCAGACAGCAATTATTGGCTAGGCTATAATGCCGACTACACGAAATACGGAGATAACATTGCACTCAAGTATCAGCAGGAGCGTGACGCCGTTTCG
>CAYYGY010000125.1:0-3150 GCA_964471735.1 uncultured Eubacteriales bacterium | reverse complement strand
GGACCCTTGTGCGCGACAAAGAGACAGGCAGGATAATCGCCGATATGTCTGATGATGAGCCCTTTGTTGTTGCAAAAGGCGGCAAGGGCGGCTGGGGCAACTGCCACTTTGCCACGTCAACGCGACAGACGCCGCGTTTTGCTAAAAACGGCGCACCGGGCGAAGAGCTTGAAATCAAGCTTGAGCTTAAACTGCTGGCTGACGTTGGACTGATAGGCTTTCCAAACGTCGGAAAATCGACTCTTATTTCTGTCGTTTCGATGGCAAAGCCTAAAATTGCCAACTATCATTTTACAACGCTTACGCCTGTTCTGGGCGTCGTAAGCATGGGCGAGGGAACAAGCTTTGTAATGGCGGATATCCCAGGCCTGATTGAGGGCGCAGGAGAGGGCGTGGGCCTTGGTCACCAGTTTTTGCGCCATGTCGACCGTTGCCGTATGCTTATCCACGTTATTGACGTTTCGGGCAGCGAGGGCCGCGACCCAATTGAGGACTTTAACGCCATAAACCGTGAACTGGAAGTGTTTGACCCTGAGCTTGCCAAGCGCACGCAGGTCGTCGCGGCGAACAAGTGCGACCTTGCAGACGAGGAAAGGGTGGCCGAAGTCAGAGCCTATTTCGAGGAAAAAGGAATCCCGTTTTTCCCCATAATGGCAGCGATAGCCGAGGGAACAAAGCCGCTTATCGACTTCGTTGCGGCCGAGCTGGCCAAGCTTGAGCCGATAAAGCGGTATGAGCCTGAGCCGTTGCCCGAAGAAAACTTTACCGAAAAGAAAAAACGCGATTTCACTCTCACTGTCGAGGACGGCGTGTACATCATCGAGGCGCGCTGGCTTTTGAAGATCATGGAGGCCATCGATCCGGACGAATACGACTCACTGCAGTATTTCCAGAGAGTGCTTCATTCGAGCGGTATAATTGACGCTCTTGTCGAGGCGGGAATCCAAAAGGGCGATACCGTCAGCATCTACGATTTTGAGTTTGACTATATTCCGTAAGGGGAAACGATATGTATAACGCTAATGAGTATTCTCCGCTTTCGCTTGCCTTTCTGGGTGACGCAGTTTACGGGCTTTTTGCACGCAAGCTGATACTTGCAAAGGGCAACCGCCCCGTAGGCGAACTGCACCGTCTTTCGACCGACATAGTCTGCGCACAGACGCAGGCGGCAGGCATAGCGGCGATAGCCGACCTGCTGACTGAGGAGGAAACGGCGGCGTTTAAACGCGGGCGCAACGCGAAGGTGTCCCACACGCCGAAGGGCGCGACAGACGCGCAGTACCATGCCGCGACCGGACTTGAGTCGCTTTTCGGCTGGCTGACCGTCAAGGACAAACAGGACAGGGCGCAGTTTTTGTTTGACGAGATCGTTAAACGTCTGGAAATGGAATGATTAATCTTATAAAAAAAGCACTTTGCAGTCTTGCAAAGTGCTTTTTTCAGTTATACAGTTTTTTAGTGCGGCGGACAGGCTCACACGTGTAGTTAACGCCCAGCTTTTTAAGCACCTGCTCGTCCGTATCGCAAAGCATAATAGACGAGTGAAGCTCAGTACCGCGAAGGCGGGTGATCTGGGCAAGCGCCTTCTCAGCCTGCGGATTAACAGCGGCACTGCTTGACAGAGCGATAAGCATCTCGTTTGAGTTAAGGTGAGAAGTCTCGGACTTGAAGGTTTCTCTCTTCAACTTGACGATAGGCTCGATGAACGCCTGCGCCAACAGCGGAACGTCATCGTCTATGCCTGCCATAACCTTCATGGCATTAAGAAGAGCGGCGGAAACAGAACCCAGCAACTGACTCGATTTGCCAGTGACGATGGTGCCGTCATCAAGTTCAAACGCGACCGCGTGAGCGTTTGCAAGCTCTGCCTTTTTAAGTGCCGCGATAACGACCTTGCGGTCGTTTGCGTTTACCCCTGCCTGCTGCATAATCGACTCCGCCTTGTATACGGCCGCTTCTCCAACTCTGCCCATCGCCTTGTCGCATTTCACCTTGAAATAACGGCGCACGATCTCCTCCTTAGAGGCGGCACAGACGGCTTCATCATCAAAAATGCGGTTGCCGACCATATTGACGCCCATATCGGTAGGGGAATTGTACGGGCTTTTGCCCAGTATGCGCTCAAGCATAGCCTTAAGCAACGGAAACGCCTCAACATCGCGGTTGTAGTTGACCGTCATTTCGCCATAGGCCTCAAGGTGGAAGGGGTCTATCATATTGAGGTCATTGAGGTCGGCGGTCGCCGCCTCGTAAGCAAGATTAACGGGGTGCTTAAGCGGTATATTCCAGATCGGGAAAGTTTCAAACTTTGCATAGCCGGCGGTCACGCCACGCTTGTGCTCGTGATAAAGCTGTGACAAACAGGTTGCAAGCTTGCCGCTGCCGGGGCCGGGCGCCGTAACTATAACCAGCGGCTTTGTTGTTTCGATGTATTCGTTGCGGCCGTAGCCCTCCTCACTGACGATAAGTGGGATATTGTTGGGATAGCCGACAATGGGATAGTGTAGATAGACATTTATGCCGAGGTTAGTAAGTTTCTTTTTAAACATATCTGCGGCATACTGGCCTGCATACTGCGTCATAACGACACTGCTGACGGTAAGGCCCATACTGCGGAATGCGTCAATAAGGCGGAGCACATCTATATCGTATGTTATGCCAAGGTCGTCGCGAATCTTGTTTTTCTCAATGTCGCAGGAGTTTATCGCAAGGATTATCTCTGCGCTTTCACGAAGGTTCAGCAACATCTTCATCTTGCTGTCAGGCTGAAAGCCGGGCAACACCCTAGACGCGTGGTAGTCATCAAAAAGTTTTCCGCCAAGCTCAAGATAAAGCTTGCCGTTAAACTTATCAATTCGCTCCTTGATATGGTGTGATTGCAGTTTCAGGTATTTGTCGTTGTCAAAGCCAACTTTCTTCATAACATGAATCTCCGCCCTTAGGTTAATATCTTATTTATTATAAATCAATCCGTTTGTTTTTTCAACCTAAAGCTGATACAAATATTTTCTTTTTTGTGAATAAAACCGCCACACCCTGTAAAGGCACAACGGTTTTGTAATATCATAAAAGCAAGGCTTATACCGTGCGATTAGTCTATCCTTTTTATCTTAACGGGCTTGCCGCATTGTTTTGCATACTCAATCATGG
>CAYYGY010000124.1:0-3154 GCA_964471735.1 uncultured Eubacteriales bacterium | reverse complement strand
GCTTTGTTGCGGCGTAATTGTCGCCAAGCTTATCCTCGACTGCTTCGGCATTCCATGTGCCCGAAACGCCGGCCGCTATGGTACTGCCCATTCCGCCTGTGAAGATTGCGTCGTCGCCGGTTATGAAGGCATTATTAGCGCAAAGTGCCTTTATACATTCACCTGCCATAACGCCGTTTGAATTGTTGAAATTGCAGGTCTGTTTACCGTTGCTGTCCAGTCCTGTCTCACAGCCTGCGGCAAGGAAGAACGAGGCCGCGTACCAACCGTTTGAGATATCCATATAAAAGCGTTTTCCGGCCGAATTGCAGGCCTCAAGTATACCGTCGAGAGTTTTTGCCTGTTCTTCAGATACCACGCTCTTATCGTAGTATAAAAAGTAGCCGTTGTCAGCCGTCATAGGATAGCCGTAAAGCGAATCGTCGATGCAAGCTGCCTCGTACGCGCCTGCAAGGTTTTCTTCCTTTATCTGGTCCTTGTTGAGGGTTATCTCATACAATGCACCTGCTTCAACAAGGTCGAGAAGCTGATCGTCGGGAAAAACGAAAATATCGGCAGCTGCAGCGGGGTCCTCAAGAAATTTTGCCTGAGTATCCTTTTCTCCGACAACACCCAAAGTGATATTATAATTAGTATCACTGTGTTCTTTTTTAAATGATTCGATCATTTCCTTGAGAAGTTCCTGGTCCTCCTGAGCACCCCACACCTTAAGCGATACTGCCGTCGCATCTGTTGTGCCTGTTGTGTTTCGGTTGCAGGCTGTCAGGGCAAACAGCATAGCCGCCGAAACAGCCAATGAAATCAATTTTTTAAACATTACTTTAACCTCCAAATTAGTTTGTTATATTCTCTGACCGAGCGGTCGCTCGAAAAATAACCTGAATTTGCTATATTCATCAGCCGCTTTACGCCTGTTTTTTGCGTATCCGCAAAATCCGCGTTTGCTCTGTCGCGCGTGTCGCAGTATGACCTGAAATCCTTGCAGACCATATACCTGTCCTCATTTACGACAGATTCGTAAAGCTGTCTGAACATTCCCGTATCGCCGTCGCTTAAGGTCGAATCAACAAGGGTGTTTACGACCCTCTTAAGGCGGCTGTCCGAATCTATTATCTCGCTTGGCTTATAGTCGGCTGTCGCCTTTACCTCTTCGACAGTTAAGCCAAATACATAATTATTTTCACCGCCTGCACGGTCGACTATCTCTACGTTTGCACCGTCGTAGGTGCCCAGCGTCAGCGCACCGTTCATCATCAGCTTCATATTGCCTGTACCCGATGCCTCGGTGCCTGCCAGCGATATCTGCTCGCTGATATCTGCGGCGGGAATTATCTTTTCGGCATAGGAAACGTTGTAATCCGTCACGAAAACGACCTGCATAAGTGAATTTACGCTTTCATCGTTTTCGATAAGCTTGGCTATCTCATTGATAAATTTGATTATCGCCTTTGCAAGATAGTATCCGGGGGCCGCCTTTGCACCGAAGATATAAACTGTGGGATTGAAATCCTTGAGTTGTCCGTCTTTGAGCCTGAAATAGGTGTCGAGGATGCCAAAGGCGTTCAGCAACTGGCGCTTGTACTCGTGCAGACGTTTTACCTGTACATCGAAAATTGCATCTGCATTTATGAGTTTTCCCTCTTTTTGGGCTATAAATTCAGCAAGCTGTTGCTTTTTTACTCTTTTAACATCATTAAGCTGGGATATAAAATCGGCATCGCCTGCAAATTCAGTAAGCTCACTTAACCTCTCGGCGTCTGTTATAAATTCGGGGCCTATCTTTTTGGATATAAGTTTGGTGAGTTCTTTGTTTGCAAGCCCCAGCCAGCGCCTTTGGGTTATTCCGTTTGTGATATTGACAAAACGGTCGGGATATGCCCTGTTCCAATGAATGAAAAGGTCGTTTTTGAGTATATCTGTGTGAATGGCGGCAACGCCGTTTACCCGACGGCAGACAAACGCCGCCATGCGTGCCATATGCACGGTCTTATCCTCAATAATATTGAACTTGGTCAGGTCGGATACGCCCTTTTCGACCAGCTCGCGCTCTAATTTTTTCTGTATCCTGCGTATTATAGGCAATATCTGCGGTACGACAGCCGAAAGCAGTTTTTCACTCCACTTTTCGAGTGCTTCGGGCATAACGGTGTGGTTTGTGTATGAAAAGGTTCTCCTTGCCGTTTCAAACGCGTCGTCAAATTTATCACCCTGCTTAATAAGCAAACGTATCAGCTCCGGTATCGCCAAAACGGGGTGGGTGTCGTTTAGCTGTATCGTATGGTGCCGGTCAAACGGCTCCTGTCCGCACTTTTTGAGCATATCCTGCAAAGATGCAGACACCAAAAAATACTCTTGCTTTATCCTCAGCTTTTTGCCCTCGTCAGTGCTGTCGTTGGGGTACAAGACGTCGCTTATGCGCTCTGCCTTGACTCTGTTTGCCGATGCCTGCGAATATTTCTGCATATCGAACAGTTCAAAATTGAACGGTTCGTCGCTTTCCGCCTGCCACAGCCTGAGGTTGTTTACGGTTTTACCGCCGTAGCCTATTATAGGCATATCGTAAGGCACCGCCCTGACTGTTTCGCCCTTGAAAACGACATTTACCGCCTCTATTTCTCTGCGTGTGCTCCAAGGGTCGCCGAAGCGCAGCCAGTCATCTGCCGACTCAGTCTGGAACCCGTCTTCAAAATTTTGCCTGAAAAGGCCGTAGCGGTATCTTATTCCGTAACCGTCGAGCGGTATCGAGCAGGTTGCCGCTGAGTCAAGATAACACGCCGCAAGCCGACCCAGACCTCCGTTGCCCAGCGCCGCGTCGTCGATGGTTTCAAATATATCTGTGCTTACCGCGTTGTCCTGCATTATTCGTTCAAAGCGGTCGTAGAGCCCTGCGTTAAGCAGATTTGAATACACGACCCTTCCGATAAGAAACTCGGCGGAAAAATAAGCGGCGCGCTTGCCTTCTTTTGGGAAGCACCATTTCTTAGCGATGTGTCCTACTCCCGCCTTGGAAACGGCGGTATACAGTTCTTTCAGGCTTGCGGTGGATACCGTTCTGCCTATTTTTGAAAGCTCAGCCGTTAAAATATTTTCGAATTTTTGCATAATGTCTTCTCCGTTTCATCGGCCGTAAAGTTCGGCCAGATGTTTTAGTTTT
>CAYYGY010000123.1:1180-3191 GCA_964471735.1 uncultured Eubacteriales bacterium | reverse complement strand
AACGGAAGCGGCAAGCACAACAACTGGTCTATATCGACCGATACAGGAAAGAATCTGCTTTACCCAGGTAAAACTCCGTCTGAAAACGCTCAGTTTTTGCTTTTCCTCGCGGCCGTTATCAAGGCTGTTGATGAATTTGCGCCTATGATGCGCGTTTCGGTTGCCGGTGCAGGAAACGACCAGCGTCTTGGCGGTAACGAAGCGCCGCCTGCTATCGTATCTATGTTCCTCGGTCCTGAGCTGACCGATATCCTTGACTGCATAGTAACAGGCAAAAAGTATGAAAACCACAAAGCCGACAGGATAAAACTGGGTGTTGATATTATCCCCACTTTCTCAAAGGATAACACCGACAGAAACCGCACCTCGCCCTTTGCCTTTACGGGAAACAAGTTTGAGTTTCGTATGCTTGGCTCAAGCGCATCTATCGCTGATATCAACACTGTTATCAACACTATCGTCGCAGAGGAGCTTAAGCAGTTTGCTGATATTCTTGAGAAAGCAGACGACTTTACCGGTGCGCTTAACGACCTGATCAAAGACACTGTCTCAAACCACAAGAGGATAATATTCAACGGCGACGGTTATTCTAAGGAATGGGAGGAGGAGGCCACACGGCGTGGTTTGCCGAATCTTGAGACCACTGTTGACTGCCTGCCCTACCTTATAAAGCCTGAATACACTAAGGTATTTCTTGAGCACAGGGTTTACAATGAATCGGAGATGTATTCAAGATATGAGATCGAGCTTGAGAACTATATAAAGCATGTCAACATTGAAGCGTTGACTTCGCTCGACATCGTAAGGCGAGAGATAATTCCTGCAGGCGTTACATATCTTAATGAATTGTCAGAGATGTCACTGAACAAAAAGCAGCTTGGTTTTGCTGTCTCAGCTTTTGAAAACAAAGCGATCACCAGAATCACGACTTTGCTCAACAATCTGTATGCCTATGCTGACCAGCTTGAAGACGATATAAGGCCTAACAGGACCTTTGATTCCACCTTGGAGAATGCAAAATATTTCAAAGAGGTCGTTCTTCAAGATATGGCAAACATCAGAGAGATGGCTGACAAGCTTGAGATAATCACTCCGAAGAAATACTGGCCGTTCCCGACATATTCAGAGCTGCTGTTTAATTAACAGCCGCAACTTAAGAGCGAAAAAATGACCGCTGATGTTTTCAGCGGTCATTTTATATATTTAGATATTTTGCTGTGTACCTTGACCCAGTAAAGCGACATTAATCTGTTAAACAGGGTGTCGTACAAGATAAAGACCAGATTTGCCAGAGCGAGCAATAGGATAATTGAAACGAGAGGACTTAAAAAATCAATATCTATCACGGGCGCAACAAGCGCATCAATAACGTAAAACACGGAAATAACAACAACGTTGAACAATGCGAGTTTTAAAATCCAGCCTACGATTTTCGGAAGCTTATCAAAATAAATTTTGATGACCGAATAATAACCGAAAAATGCGACAAACAATATCGAGCACTCGCCCGGTGCAAGCAGTACGCCAAGCAGAGAAATTACTGCATACGATGCAAGCGCCCACTTTATGCCGCATTCTATCACTATAACACCTATAACCAGTCCGCAGAGGGCGGTTATACTGTAATCAGCGACCGACACTACCTTTGCAAGCAACATCAAAGCAACAGCCAGCGCCGACACAACGGCGCACAGGGCTATCTTTGATGATTTGTTTTTAACAGCAGCCAATGCAATCGCCGCCCATGCATTCACAGCAGGAATCCAAGCAAAGCAGGCCCAAACAGCCGTCGCAAGTGTTACACTCAACTCTGCCTGAATCGCCGGTCCTATACGGATTGTATCCACCCCTGCTGTACTGGATCTGGTTCATAGCCGCTCTGTACTCAGGGTTATTCGGGTCCTTCCTGCAAGCTGTGGCAAAGTTGGTGTATGCGTTTTCAAGCCAGCCTCGCTTATATTGAACACTGCCGGTCAAAAAATACCATTCTGCATTCCTTTTATCAACAGGA
>CAYYGY010000123.1:0-1170 GCA_964471735.1 uncultured Eubacteriales bacterium | reverse complement strand
CCTGGTCAAGCATTCTGAGAGCGTCGTCAAGCCTGTTGTTTGAAATCAGATTCCTTATTGCAGCAACGTTGAAATCACTGGCCGAATCAGAGTATGAATTACCGCCGCGTCTGATATTCATAATGCTGTCATAGGCCTCATTTATTTCTTTCATCATCTTTTCGGCCATTTCAGAAGCATTGGGGTCGCTTGCAAAATTGTCGGGATGATACTTTTTAGCAAGATTTCTGTATGCCTGCTTTATCTCTTCATCGGTTGCAGTGCTTGAAACACCAAGCACTTCATAAGGATTATTCGCCATCTTGTTCTTCCTTTCTGCTGTTTAAGATTAAATCCACCTGTGCGGGCATTCCTATATACAGGATATTTTTGATTATACCGTCAAACCGCTTAACATTAAGTGAGGAAAATGCAAGTCCTGCCTCATTTGAGGATAAGTACAGGTTGCTGATAACCGAGTCAAACGAGGACAGGCATACAGCGTTGACCTTGCCGTGCTCTGAATCTTCTTTAAAATCGTTTACGTCGTCTATCAGGTATATCCATCTGCCGACGCAATAACCAAGTCTGCTGAGCAAGGCTTTCTCCTCATCAGAATCAGAAAGCATTGAGCAAATGGCAGCCAGCACCTTTGCCGTCGGCTCAGCAACCGAGTCTAGGCAAGCAAAGTTTGAGTTTTCAGCATTTATCTGTGACTCATTATACTCGCAGACAACATCAAACACGTCAGGAAATCTCATTTTCGCCTTGTTCAGCTTGCGTTTAAGATAGTTGCCTGCAATAATGTTTCCAAGCTTTTTGAAGCCTTTTTCGTCGCGTATGTTGTCCTGTATTTTAAAATATATCATAAACACGGCAACTGCGGACACAAAATCGAAAACATCTTCGTGATTATCATTATAATAGCATTTTTTTAACGGATTGTAAACACAGTGTGATTTTTTAAAGCAACAGTCATCTTCCTTCAGCGACAACTTTAACAGCGCCAGAAAGGTGAAATCATAGCTGAGCGTCATTCTCAGCAAATGGCCGTAATTCTTGCCGAGATTTTTACAAAGAGAGCAATATATTGCTTTATACGTATCGTATTGAGCTATCTTCAAGTCGGGTTTGTAAACTTTAACGTATCCGAACATATGATCAATCCTTTAACACTCTCTTGAGATATTT
>CAYYGY010000122.1:0-3201 GCA_964471735.1 uncultured Eubacteriales bacterium | reverse complement strand
TCACCCAACACCACACTGACGGCATCGGCATCTTTTGACACAACGGCCGCCCTTACCTCGTCAGCCTCCGCGCTCAGCTTACCCCAGGCGCCGTCCGCCGAAGCACAATCGAAGCCGGCCTTTGACGCACGCTTTTGAACCTTGGCGGCCCTCATAAGCGCAGGGAAAGCGTGAGGCACGCTCTCCAGCGTTTGCGTATATGTCTGCTGAGATTTCTCCTGCATCTTCAGCTTGTCCCACTCGGCAATAACCTCGTCAGGCGTTTCGGCCTTTACCTCGCCGAAAACGTGCGGGTGCCTGAAAACAAGCTTCTTACAGATTCCGTCTATGACATCTGAAACATCAAATTGTTTTTCCTCGTCCGAGATCTGAGCGTGAAACATAACCTGAAACATCAGGTCGCCCAACTCTTCACACAGCGCCTTGCTGTCAGCGGTGTCAATGGCGTCCGCCACCTCGTACGCCTCCTCAAGCAGATCGGAGCGCACCGAAGTATGCGTCTGCGCGATGTCCCACGCGCAACCATCCGGTGAACGAAGCACGCGGGTTATTTTGACGAGGTCGTCAAAATCGTATTTTTCTTTAATTTCGAAATCTACCATTTTCGCATTTACTCCTATATTCTAACCTATCCATTTCATTTTTGCAAGGATTTTTACCAATTTTTCGCCCTTTGGGAGCATCATTATATCATTTTTTGTGAAAGTTTTGGAAAATCCAAGGCAAATTATATAAACAACAGCCGCAAAAACTATGCAAATTACCGACGACAGATTTGATGAGCCACAAAGCTTGAGCAACCAGCCATAACTCAAACCGGCTGTCAATCCGCACATTACGGCACACAAAAGCGGTTTAAAGACATTGCTTACAAGGTGGAGGCTTACACCGGAATGTTTACGCAAAACCACAAGATTTGCCACCATTATATACAGGTAGCAAACACCCGTACCGACAGGTGCGCCAACCACGTTTACAGCGGGTATACCCACCAGTACATAGTTTACAACTATCTTCAAAACAACGCCGACAGCCATATTTATAACCGGTACCTTTTGCTTTCCTATAGCCTGAAGCATACTTGTCGTCGGTACCGCCATTGCGGAGAATATCGCAGAAATTCCCAGCATTTGAAGCACCGGTGATGAGATTATAACCTCATCAGGTCTTGACGAATAGAGCAAATTGAGTATCGGGCCCGAAAGAACGGTTATTCCTATTCCTGCAGGCAAGGCAATTATAGAAGTCAGCTTGATTATTGAACCTATGCTTAATTTTATCTCATTTTTGTTCCCTGACGTCCACGCCGTACAAAGGATAGGTATTGCGCTTACACCTATGACAGAGGTTATAGTCGGGACAAGATTATAAATCGAATATGCATATCCCTTATAACAGCCATACAGATAGGTCACGATATCCTCAGCCGAAGTATATTGGATATCTACACCGAACACGTCTTTAACCAAAGTCGGGTTGGCCGTGACAACACCGGTGAGCCTTGCCTTAACTGTAGTAAGGTCTACCAAAGCGGCGACATCACGAACAAGTGAGCCTATAACCACAGGAACGGCGATTGCGAAGAGAGATTTCAGCAGGAAATTTGCAGTATCAGCATCGGGGCTTTCTGCAAGCTGCTGTTCGGTTATTCCGTCAGATGACCTCAGGTGGCGGATAATAAGATATATCGCACCCACAGCCGAGCCGATGGTTACACCCAAAACAGCTCCGCCTGAAACATAAGGCATACTTTCAGCCTCTGTCATACCGAACCTTGTCATGCAAACATACTTTGTACCGGCAGCGAGCACAAGGCCCACGACCAGCTTGCCCGCCGCTTCCATAACCTGCGACACAGCGGTAGGATACATATTTCTCAGGCCCTCGTAATAACCTCTGTAGCTTGACATTATACAGCAAAAGAGCACCGAGAAGGATATAAGCACAATAGAGTAAACGTTGTCGGCATCGGCAGTTATATTGAAAGCACTTCTGAACGAATCGTTGAACAGATAAAAATAGGTGAGCAATATTATTGCGCCTGTGCCGAGAGTACCCGTGACTAAAAAGGCGCGCTGTGCGACTTTAAGTATCTTGCGGGTGTTCTTATATTCCTTACGTGCAACGCTCTCAGCAACCATTCTCGAAACGGCGACCGGCAGTCCCGCCATCGCGAGAGAATAGACAGGCAGATAAAGGTCGTATGCGGTTGAATAGTAGCCTGCACCCAATCCGTCAAAAATATTGTTAAGGGGGATTTTGTATATCATTCCCAGCACCTTAACAAGCATGGTAGCGACAGCAAGTATTATAGAACCTTGAACAAGGTTCTGCTGTTTATTCGGCTTGTTTCCCATCATTCTTCCTCACTTAGAGCGGCGACGGCAGACAAAACCATATCTATCATCGCTGCTTCATATTTTTCGCAAGCGTCGGTGTACATTTCGTTTGCACTGTCGCCCGCATCGTCAGATATCCGCCTGAGAGCAACCGCCGCAACACCCGACTTAAAGCCGACCGACGCCACTGCCGCAGATTCCATATCACAGCTTACAGCACCGTATTTCTCACTTAATTCATTGCGCAGTTTATCATCGCAAACAAAACAGTCGCCTGTTACCATCGTTCCCTCTCGAAGATCGGGATACAGACGCTTAAAAACATTATTTACCTGAGCATCGGCATCATATATCCACTGTTGTTCAGGCTTCTCAGCCGGCTGATATCCAAGCGGAGTAAGGTCAAAATCGTGCTCTAAAAAGCGGGTTGCAAGAGCGGTCATTCCCTTGGCAACGCCATGAATACCCCCCGACCAGCCGGTGCTGACAAGCAACTGTACACCCTCGCACACCAAAAACGCCGCCGCAGCGGCTGCGTTTACCTTGCCAATACCGCAGAGCAAAGCGATGACCTGCGTTTTCCCAACAAAAAAGCTGATGCACTCCATGCCCTGCAGGGTGGTACGCTCGGTGTTTTCAAGGTGCCTGAGCGGCTCAAATTCGCAACCGTCCGCTATAACAATGCCTATTTTGCTGTATTTCATTCAAAAACTCCTTCGACCCGACAAACGGGATGGCAAGCCAAAAATCGCCATCCCGTCAACGCGCATTATCTGAAATTTAAAACTGATGACCGCACTTGCGGCAAAACTGTGAATCGCCGCTGTTTACGCTGCCGCAACCGTCACAAACAACATCACCC
>CAYYGY010000121.1:0-3204 GCA_964471735.1 uncultured Eubacteriales bacterium | reverse complement strand
ATCCCAGCTTTTCTATCGCCATTGCAAGCAATGAAATAGAGATCTGCTCGCCTGCTGACAAAAGCATATCCATCTCACGCTTTGATGCATCGGGATTTATCTCATTTGCTTTTTCAATAAGGTCGTCTGTGGTATCGCCCTGAGCCGAAACCGCGACAACGACGCTGTTACCTGCTTTATAGGTATCGGTAATTATACGGGCGACGTTCATCACGCGCTGGGCATCGGCGACCGAACTGCCTCCGAATTTTTGTACTATTAATGCCATATGCTACCTCCAGTTATATTCAGTCAAGAACGTGGATCATCGACTTGACATCAAGGCTTTTACAAGCGTTCAACTTGTCAATTATCTCTTTTTCTACACCGACAGCGATAAACGCTGCCTCTTCACCTGCGTCGCTGAGAACAGAAACGACGTTGAACTGGTCGTTTATAAGCTCGATCGCTTTGTCATAATCATCGACCCCAGCTCTGACAAACAGCTCACCGTATGCGAGATTATGATCTCTGACATATCCGTCCTCGCTTTCCTCCCAGTAGACGTACTTGCGAGCCTTTATATGCTTTACGCAATCAACAACATCGGCAACGACCGCACTGGCTGTCGGCAATTTGCCTGCACCTCTGCCGTAGAACATTACGTCGCCTATCGCGTCGCCGCGCACCATTATCGCGTTGAACACGTCGTCTACCGACGAAAGCTGGCTGTATGCAGGAATGAAGGCAGGATAAACAGTGGGCAATACGGTGCCGTCTTCATATCTGCGCACTCTGCCTATAAGCTTTATCACGCCTCCCCATTTTCCGGCATAGCCTACGTCTGCAAGTGTTATCCCCGTTATACCTACGGTGCTGATCAGATTGGGGTCGACGTGCTTACCAAAGGCAAGCGATGTCAGAATGGCGATTTTTCTGCACGCGTCGATTCCGTCTACATCAGCCGAGGGGTCACGCTCTGCATAGCCTCTCTCCTGCGCCATAGAAAGCGCCTGCTCAAATGACATACCTTCCTTAAACATCTTTGTAAGAATAAAGTTTGTGGTACCGTTGAGTATGCCGACGATATCGCTTATCTCGTTGGCGGCAAGGCACTGCACCATTGGGCGGATTATAGGTATTCCTCCGCCGACGCTGGCCTCAAAAAGGAGGTTTAAATTACGCTGCTTCGCAATGTCGAGAAGCTCGTATCCTTTGGTCGCCATCAGTTCCTTATTAGATGTGACAACGCTTTTGCCCGACAAAAGGCAACGCTTTACAAAGTCGTACGCCGGACGCAGGCCTCCCATACATTCGACAACTATCTTGATGTCTGTGTCGCGCTCGATAACCGCGAAATCTTTTATAAATTTGTCTGAATAAGGGCAGTCTGAGAAATCCTTTAAATCAAGAATATACTTGATATTTATCTCATCGCCGGCGCGCTTTGTTATGCTGTCGCAATTGTGCTTAAGCACTTCGACGACGCCTGAGCCGACGGTACCGTGCCCCATTATGGCAATGTCTACCATTTTAGCCACTCCTTTTCGGAGAAAATAAATATTGATAAAACATTATAACACATCGTTTTTGCTTAATCAAGAATAATATGCAAATAATAAAACATAAATATATCCTGAATTTTAATGACGGGGGTCATTTATGCAAATATCCGATGTTAAAAACAGCCTCATCAAAACATTATATGTAGTGACGGTTCTCGCTTTGATATATCTGTCCTTCAAATATGTGCTGGCAGTTATTCTTCCGTTTATCATTGCGATGATAATTGCGGAAATGACCCGCAGGCCGACAGACGCACTGAGCGAAAGAACGAGGATACCAAGAAAAATATGCTCGTTTATTACTGTTACGTTTGCGCTGCTCATTTTGCTGGGTGTTGCCTTTTTCTGCGTTTATCAGGTGTACGCGGCCGCTCAAGGTGCGGTTGACAAACTGCCGTCTGTCATTCGTTCCGTTCAGGAATGGGCTTCTGAGCTGAGCGGATTTTTCACTGCATTCAACGCAGATATTCCAACCAAGCTGTCCGATGCTATCAGCGAGGTGCCAAGCGCACTTCTAAGCGAGCTGATGGCAAAGGCGACCTCCATTCTGGCAGGCACAGCGGGGCAATTGCCTAACTCATTTCTTACCATAGCTGTGACCGTCATCGCTTCGTACCTCGTTTCATCCGACTACTACAAACTGCGTTCTTTTATTTGCGAGACGCTCAGTGAAAAACAGCTTTCAAAGTTTTTACAAACGAGAAAGATAATAATCAACAAGACCGTTATGCTTACAAAGGGGTACGGGATACTGTTGGGCGTCACCTTTTGCGAGTTGACCGTTGCATTGCTTGTTTTAGGCGCACAACAGCCTGTTACCATTGCCGCGCTGACGGCGCTTGTGGATATTTTGCCTATCTTCGGCGTGGGCACGGTGCTGATTCCTTGGGCGGTGGTTGAACTGCTCAGGCACAATTTCTTTATGGGCATCGGTCTTGTGATGGTATACCTGATAATTTCCGTTCTGAGAAATTTTATCGAGCCGAAAATAATAGGGGCCCAGATAAAACTGAGCCCTCTATCGGTATTGGTATGTATGTTCATAGGTTACAAACTTTTCGGTCTGGCAGGGCTTTTGCTGTCCCCGTTTACAGCCTCAATAGTAAAAGAACTTATCAAGCGTAATGTTATTTGACAGACTTAGTTAAAAGCAAGGCTTTCGCTGGAAAAAAGGATATGAGGATATTTCTTTATGTCATTTTTTTTATTGGCTTTATGTTTTAGGCGGTTATGTGATATGGTTGAGGTGCAATAGAGATAAATAAAGCCTCGCCGAGTTAATTTTATCACAAAAGTTAAGGCAAGGCAGGAATGGCCGGCATACTTTTAATATTTTATAAAAAATTCTTTATATTTTCTTTTTAACCCTGACACTAGTTGTCAGGGTTGTTTTTTATAATGCGAATGTAACGTTACAAAAGAGTTTGGACTCGAAAAAACAAAATAAATTTCAAAAGGAGGTTTTCTATAATGAAAACAATATTTGGTGTTAGTTCGGCTACACCTATTAACAAAAAGCTGAAGAATGGTTATACAATGTATGACTGGGTAAAAAGACAAAAGTGCTTTCCTGCCTTTTGTATGAGAACACTTTGCGGTGAAAGCAAAATCACTGCAGAGGAGATTGAGTTCTTAAAGGCAAAGGATTGCAAAATTGGTT
>CAYYGY010000120.1:0-3243 GCA_964471735.1 uncultured Eubacteriales bacterium | reverse complement strand
CGTCACGAACGTCGGGCAGCGCACGTCCGACAAGGACAGACATTGAGTACTGGAGCATACTGGTGCGGACTTCATCGGCTATTTCAACCGGCAATATGTTGGTCTGTTCGTCCTCCGGCCAGTAGATATTTTCTTGATTTGCCATTGTCAATTCTCTCCTTTCCTTTAAATATCAAGGTCGGTCGCATAGATAGCGTTTTCTTCGATAAACTTTCTTCTGGGCTCGACCTCGTCACCCATAAGCATCGTAAAGGTACGGTCAGCCAGCTCTGCATCGGCGATATTTACCTGAAGCAGAGTGCGGCGCTGTGGGTCAAGCGTGGTTTCCCAAAGCTGTTCGGGATTCCTCTCACCAAGACCTTTATATCGCTGAACATCAGCGTTTCCGCCCAGTTTCTCGATATACATTGCCTTCTCCTCATCGGTGAAAGCATCAAAATGCTGCTTACCCCTCATTATTCTGTAAAGGGGCGGCTGGGCAAGATAGATATGTCCCGTTTCTATAAGCTGGGGCATATAGCGGAAAAAGAACGTCAGCAGCAGCGTGCGTATGTGCGAGCCGTCAACGTCGGCATCCGCCATAATAACAATTTTGTCATAGCGAAGCTTTGTTATATCAAAGTTGTCTGCAATTCATGTTCCGAGCGCGATTATAACATTGGTCAATTTATCGTTGCCGTAAACCTTGTCCTCTCGTGCCTTTTCAACGTTGAGCATCTTACCCCACAGCGGAAGAATCGCCTGATAAGTGCTGTTTCGTCCCTCAACGGCACTGCCTCCCGCAGAATCTCCCTCGACGATGAAGATCTCTGTCTTAGTCGGGTCGTTGGAAATACAGTCTGTCAGCTTTTCGGGCATACGCGACCTGATAGACGTGCCCTTTTTGTTGCGCTCAAGCTCGCGTGCCTTCTGCGCCGCCTCTCTCGCATTTGATGCGGCTATCGTCTTGCTTATTACGGTGTTTGCGATGGCGGGGTTGTCCTCAAGGAAGTTCATCAACTGCTCGTTTACCATCTTCTTGACCATAGCGCCCATAGAGGTGTTGCCAAGCTTTGCCTTCGTCTGGCTCTCGAACTGTGCGTCCTTAAGCTTTACGCTGACAACGGCTATCATACCCTCCATAACGTCATCTGCCTTCAGGTTTGAGTCGTTGTCCTTGAGCTTTTTAAACTTGCGCGCATATGAATTTATAACGCTTGTAATAGACGTGCGGAAGCCTGCCTCGTGCGTACCGCCGTCAATTGTGTGCATATTGTTTGCAAAGCTTATTATTTCTGTGTCGTATCCGTCGTTAAACAGTACCGCGATCTCAGCCGCGCTGTCCTCAGTGGCGGAGGACATATATATTACCCCGTCGTGCAGGGCATTCTTCTTTTTCTTAGACAAAATGTATTCGCAGTAACTTTTTATACCGCCTTCATAATGGAAGGTCTCGCTTTTGCCGTCCTCCTCACGAAGGTCGGAAAGAGTGATTTTGATGCCTGCATTCAAGAACGACTGCTCCTGCAACCTTTTTGCAAGAATGTCATAGTCGTATACTGTTGTATCTGTAAACAGCGTCGGGTCGGGCTTAAAGGTGATGGTGGTGCCTGTTTCGGCAGTATCGCCTATAATCTCCAGTTTGGTTTTGGCCTTACCGCGCTCATACCTCTGCTTGTGAACGTGGGTGCCGTCGCGCACCTCTACCTCAAGATATTCGCTAAGCGCGTTAACGACCGATGCACCTACGCCGTGCAGACCGCCTGCGACCTTGTAACCGCCGTCGCCGAACTTTCCGCCCGCGTGGAGCACGGTGAATACGACCTCAACAGCAGGTATTCCCATCTTCGGATGCATACCTACGGGTATTCCGCGTCCGTTGTCAGCGACTCTGATTATGTTATCAGGAAGGATATCTACTTCGATGTGACTGCAAAATCCTGCCAATGCCTCGTCGATAGAGTTGTCAACTATCTCATAAACGAGATGATGAAGTCCTCTCTCGCCGGTGGAACCGATGTACATACCGGGTCGCTTACGAACCGCCTCAAGTCCCTCAAGAACCTGAATCTGCGTTTCGTCGTACTTTTCTGTAACGGTTGAATTCAGGATATTTACGCTGTTTTCGTTACTCACAACAAAACTCCATTCTGCCTCATATTCGGCGTTAATAATTTTAAATCTAAACCTGTCAAAATTCGTACAGACCGTTTTGTTCTGCACGTTTGAGCAGTGTGGACGACGATATCTGTGAAAGATATATTGCCTGTCCGCTTTTTCTGCTGTTATCTTTAACTACGACAAATGCCTTTGGCAGCTCTGTCGTTATATTTATCACATCGCCTGACTTTTCAGCCTTAGCGAGATAATCTCTCGTCGTTTTAACGACCGTAGCCGTGTCTAAATCGAATATTCCTATCACGTCTTCAAGCAAAACCACAGTGTCACGCCCGAGATGTATGTACATTAAATATCACTCTTTCGTCAGTATACCGTTTGTCATTTTAAAACGTGCACCGTCTTTAAGCATATTCACAGAAGAAACATCACAGCAGGTGATAAATACCTGCCAGTCCTTTATATGATTTAAGATGTAATCCTGCCTGAAAACATCAAGCTCGCTCATTACATCGTCAAGCAGCGCAACAGGCTGTTCTCCGCCTATATCTTTAAGCACGGCCGCCTCCGCCAATTTAAGCGCAAGCACCGCCGAACGCTGTTGACCCTGTGATGCAAACTGCCGTGCCGCCATACCGCTTACCGATATCAGAACATCATCTCTGTGAGGGCCTACTGATGTAGAGCCTGCAAAAATATCGTCTTTTCGATTATTTTTAAGCGCCGCCAGCATCGCCGAGACATTTTCACCGTCAGCAATCGTGATATACTCAATTTCAAACTGCTCTTTTCCGCCTGAAATACCGCCGTATATCTCAACCGCGTATTTTTTTATCAGTTCAACATATTTCTTGCGGTACGCTATTATCTGACTTCCTTTTTTTGCAATCTCAACCTCATACGCATCAAGCATATCGTAAAGCTGAGTATGAAAGCGTGCGTCTTTTAAAACGGCGTTGCGCTGTGTCACGGCGCGCATATATGCCTGATACACCGAGATATATTTTGGCCACAGCTGGCATATCGCCATATCTAAAAATCGGCGTCTTTCGGCAGGGCCGTCTTTGATAAACGAAAGGTGCGCCGGTGAAAATACGACAGCCTTAAAGTTACCTGCCAGTTCACCCACAGATTTAAGTTTTATGC
>CAYYGY010000119.1:0-3245 GCA_964471735.1 uncultured Eubacteriales bacterium | reverse complement strand
ATAAGCTATGCATTTAGTAGGCTTAACTTCAGGTCGCGCAAGCGGTTTATGAATTTGGGACTTATAATGGGAATGTTTCCGGGCTTTATGTCCATGATCGCGGTATACCACCTTCTTAAGGTGATAGGACTGGTACAGTCGCTTGCCTCGTTGGTTCTGGTGTATTCGGCATCAAGCGCGTTGGGGTACTTTGTTGCAAAGGGATTTTTCGATACGATACCGAGGTCGCTTGACGAAGCGGCAACAATAGACGGTGCAAACCGCAGTCAGATTTTTTGGAAGATAATCTTGCCTTTGTCAAAGCCGATCGTTGTCTACACGGCGCTTACGTCTTTCATCGCGCCTTGGGCAGACTTCATTTTCGTAAGCGTAATAATGAAGGATAACTACGAAAATTATACGGTCGCACTGGGGCTTTACCAAATGCTTTCAAGAGAAAATATATATAACTACTTCACACGCTTCTGCGCAGGGGCGGTGCTGGTGGCGGTGCCGGTAACGGTGCTGTTTATGGTGCTTCAGCGTTACTATGTAAGCGGCGTAACAGGCGGAGCTGTCAAGCAGTAAAACTGACTTGACAGCTCTGTTGCGAAGTGCATCATGTGTGTAAATACGGCTTAAACGGAGGCCTTTAATGGAATTTGCGCTGACAGTAATATCGGTTTTTCTTGTTCTGGCTGCTGTTGCGGCGGTCGTGGTAAACGTGTTTTATAAAAAGGCGTTTGTCAGGGCCGAACAGCACGTAGATGCAACCGTTCTCGGCGTGCCCTGGACGACCTATACCGACCTTATCATGCAAAATATCGAGTGGTTCAACGCCCACACGACCGACAAAGTATATATAAAATCGTACGACGGACTTAAACTGGCGGCATCGCTGGCAGAACGGCCCGATGCAAAGGGCACGGTAATCATCTGTCACGGATACCGCTCGCAAGGCTGCCTTGACTCTTCCTGTGCCTTCGAGCTGTACCACAGCCTCGGCCTTAATCTTGTTGTTATCGACCAGCGCTCTCACGGCGACAGCGAGGGTGATACTATCACCTTCGGACTGAAAGAGCGATACGACGTCGCGGAATGGGTAAATTTCGTAAATTCAAGATATGGCTATGAAAAGCCGGTCTTTTTGGTAGGAATATCAATGGGCTGTACTTCGGGGCTTATGTCTGTTGCAACGGGTTTGCCGAATAATGTCAGCGGAATAATTGCAGACTGCGGCTACACCTCTGTCTGGGAACAGCTGAAATATATCCTCAGGCGTGACTACAAACTTCCGTCGTGGCCGTTGCTTAACCTCGTTAATATTAAGTTTAAGAGCAAAACAGGGTGTGATCTAAAAGAAATATCCACCGAAGATGTATTAAGGAACAACTCTATCCCCGTGCTGTTTATTCACGGCGGTGCAGACAACTTTGTGCCTACAGATTTTTCGCGCCGTAATTTTGAGGTGTGCGCGTCGGATAAAAAACTGCTCATCGTTGACAGTGCGGGGCACGGTGTAAGCTGTTTTGCCTCGCCTAAGCAGTACAAAAGAGCGGTAAACGATTTTGTAAACGGAATATTTAAAAGTAAAGCATAAATACTTGAATTAACAGCAATTTGCTATATAATGAAAACAGAACAAAAAAAGAAGGAAGGTCAACATATGAAGCAGGCAGTGAATTTTAAAAGGCTTGACGAGCGTGCCGTCGTGCCTACATACGGCTCTCGGTTTTCTGCAGGAGCCGACCTTTATGCAATACTTGATGAACCGCTTGTGCTTGAGCCGCATAAGACGGCACTTGTACACACGGGGATAGCAGTTGAGATTCCTGAAGGGCTTGTCGGCCTTGTCTATGCCAGAAGCGGTTTAGCGTGCAAACGAGGCGTCGCACCGGCTAACAAGGTAGGGGTAATTGACTGCGATTACAGAGGCGAGATAATGGTGGCGCTTTATAATCATACCGATTCGATTCAAATCATAGAGCCGTGTGAAAGGATAGCCCAGCTTGTCTTAACGCCCTATGTTACGGCCGATTTTATTGAGTGCGATGAACTTACAGACACCGAAAGAGGCGAGGGCGGTTTCGGCTCGACCGGCAGAAAATAAAAGCATCACTTTTTTCTGCTCATTTTTACATATAAGCAAATTTTCTTTGTGTTTTTATACAAAAGGTTGTAGGACAGACCAAAAAGCCACGTAAAATTCATAATAATTGTACAAATATTGCAAAAAAAGCGTTATGTAAACTTAATGTTTGTGATTATTGTGTATTGTCGTTTTTGGTTTAATTTTGTAAAATAAAAACAGTGATTTATGCAGACAGCGGACAAGCCGTTGCCTGCATCACTGTATTTTTAAATTTTGGGAGGAAATGTAAATGAAAAAGATCCTTGCACTTGTTTTGGCATTGTCGATGCTTTTCTGCCTCGTAGCCTGCAGCGACGAGACCGGCAGCACTGACATCAAGGGCCTCAGCGAGTCACCGCTTGCGGCACCGACGCTTACTGCTGACTTTGAAGTTCCCGACGATTTTAAGATTGGCTTTATCTTCCTTCACGATGATAAGTCAACCTATGACCTCAACTTTATGAATGCGGCTGAAGAGGTCAAGGAGACTCTGGGCCTTTCCGACGATCAGGTAGTAATGAGATATCCTGTTAACGAGGAAGAGGAATGCCCGCAGGCTGCTGAGTATCTTGCTGAGTTGGGCTGCGACATAATCTTCGCTGATTCTTTCGGCCACGAAGCCGGAATGATGGAGGTTGCCGCAAAGTATCCTGACATTCAGTTCTGCCACGCAACCGGTACACAGGCACACACCAGCACTGATCTTGCAAATTATCACAATGCGTTTGCTTCTATTTACGAAGGCCGTTACCTTGCCGGTATCGCCGCAGGTATGAAGCTCAACGAGATGATCGAAAACGGCGAGATCACTGAGGACGAGGCTGTAATCGGCTATGTCGGTGCTTTCCCGTATGCTGAGGTCGTTTCAGGCTACACTGCTTTCTTCCTTGGCGCGCGCTCTGTTTGCGAAAGCGCTACTATGAAGGTCAACTACACCAATTCTTGGTATGATGTTGACAAGGAGCGTCAGAACGCTCTTGCTCTTATCAACGACGGCTGTGTTGTTATAAGCGGCCACGCTGACTCGATGGGCGCTCCCTCTGCTTGTGAAGAAAAGGGTGTTCCCAACATCTACTACAACGGCGATACCTATGAGGTTTGCCCTGAGACCTTCATTGTTGCGCCGCGCATCAAC
>CAYYGY010000118.1:0-3270 GCA_964471735.1 uncultured Eubacteriales bacterium | reverse complement strand
CACGCTGCTGCTGACCGCCTGAAAGTGAATTGACCTTTCTCTTACCAAAGCCGCTTAAGTTGACAATCTCAAGCATCTTTGTAACGCGTTCATTAATTTCATCTTTCGGCAGTTTGCTTATTCTCAAACCAAAAGCGATATTATCAAACACATTAAGGTGCGGAAACAGAGCGTATCTTTGGAATATTGTATTGACCTGACGCTTATAAGGCGGAAGACCGGTTATATCCTTACCGTCAAAAACGACCGTACCTGAATCAGGTTCGGTAAAGCCGCCTATTATTCTCAAGGTTGTTGTTTTTCCGCAACCTGAAGGGCCGAGAAGAGTTACAAATTCACCGTCTTTAATAGTGAGGCTGACATTTTGTAATATAGTTTCACCATCAAAGGATTTACTAATATTATTCAATTCGATTATGTTCGATTTCTCAGACATAAGAAAGCCTCCTATCCGCACATAAAAACTTAAGCTATACATACTATCCCAGTATACGAAGTATATAACTATGCAAAGTAAATAATAATCTAAAATCAAGAAAAATCAAGAGTTTTTTATAAATTTCATCAAATTTTTTATTTTTAGACGCAACAAAAAAAGAATTAGGCAATACGCGTTTTGCATATTACCTAATTCTACGCAGTTGTCAAACTTAACCAAACACATTTACAGTATTCTGTATTCTTGCTACCCCACTGTCGACGGCGGCCTTTGAAACAGCGGCAGCCACCGCCTTTCCGACTCTGGAATCAAACGCTTTAGGCAAAATATAATCGCCGGAAAGCTCATCTTCACCAACCAAATCTGCAAGGGCATATGATGCCGCCATCTTCATATCATCATTAATATCAGATGCTCTGACATCTAACGCACCCCTGAATATTCCCGGAAAAGCAAGAACATTGTTGATTTGATTAGGAAAATCAGACCTACCGGTTCCGACCACTGCTGCGCCGGCAGCTAGCGCTTTTTCAGGCATAATTTCAGGCACAGGATTGGCCATTGGGAAAACAATAGGCTTAACAGCCATTGATTTTATCATATCTTCATTAACAACATTTGGTGCTGACACACCTATAAACACATCAGAGCCTACAAGTGCATCAGCCAAACCGCCGTGAAGCAAGTTGGGGTTAGTCACAAGGCTGATAGCCTTATGAGCATCATTAAGATTATCCATATCGCGGGCAATTATGCCAAATTTATCTACGACGATCAACTGTCCGATACCGAGCTTTATCAAATGATTAGCGATCGCTATACCCGCTGAACCTCCGCCGTTGATTACACATTTTGCGGAACGTATATCTTTCTTTACAACTTTAAGAGCATTCAACAAAGCGGCCGCAACGACGATAGCAGTCCCATGCTGGTCATCGTGAAACACAGGGATATCACATATTTCCTTAAGCCTTTTTTCAATCTCAAAACAGCGCGGCGCGGAAATATCCTCAAGATTGATTCCGCCAAAACTGCCTGACATCAAATATATCGTACGAACCAGCTCATCAACATCTTTCGTCCTTAGACAAATAGGAATTGCATCTACATCAGCAAATTCTTTAAACAGAACTGCCTTACCCTCCATAACAGGCATTCCTGCCTCAGGGCCAATGTCACCGAGTCCGAGAATAGCGGTTCCGTCAGTTATAACTGCAACTGTATTCCATCTGCGAGTCAACTCGAATGACTTATTATAATCATCTTTGATTGCCAAACACGGCTCTGCAACACCCGGCGTATACGCCAATGACAGGTCATCGCTGCAAGTTATCTTAGTCCTTGATACAACCTCAAGCTTACCTTTCCACTCGTAATGTTTTTTCAATGATTCAGCCTTGAAATCCAAATTTAACACCTACTTAGTAAAATTGCGCCGAAGCAGTTTTCCTCCGGCGCAATCAATATATAAAATAATTATTCTGCGTCTGCAGATTCTACAGCAGTTTCTTCCTCTGCAATTTCATCAGCCGGCTCGATAAGAGCCTTGATAGAAAGGCTGATTCGAGTCTTCTTGCCGTCGTTAACGATGTCGGTTATTTTAGCTTTAACGACTTCGCCAACCTTAAGAACGTCCTGCGGCTTCTCGATTCTCTGTTCAGCAATCTGAGAAACGTGGATAAGACCCTCGATTCCGTCGATTATGCGTGCAAAAGCGCCGTAGTCAGTCATACTGACGATAGTTGCGTCAACAACAGAGCCAACCGCATAATTCTTAGCAAAGATCTCAGCAGGGTTATCTTCGGGCTTTCTGTAACCAAGAGATACGCGGCCTTTCTCTGCGTCAACAGATTTAACGAATACCTCTATAGAATCGCCGATATTAACTACCTCTTCAGGGGTCTTGATGCGCTTCCATGAAAGTTCAGAAATATGTACCATACCTCTTACGCCGCCAAGATCAACAAATGCTCCATAGGGTGCAAGAGCAACGACAGTGCCGGTGATGACTTGACCCACAGCAACAGTTTCGAAGAACTTAGCCTCGTTAGCCTTTCTCTCCTCACGAAGGACAGAGCGGATAGAACCAACTGCCCTGCGTCCGCGATTGATCTCAATAATTCTAAAACGAACAGCAGTACCCTTAAGAGCCTCAAGTGACTCGCCTCGAGAAACTGTTGCTTGTGAAGCAGGAACGAATACGCGAACGCCGTTGCAAGAAACGACCACGCCGCCCTTGTTTATCTCAGTAACATTTCCTTCAAGGATCTCGCCACTATCTTTGGCGGCAACGATCTTGTCCCAGCCGGCGATAGAGTCATATCTGCGCTTAGAAAGGGTTATTGTACCCTCCTGATCGTTAGTCCTCATAACGATAAGATCGAGAACATCACCGACCTTAACCTCCTGAGTCATATCCACATTGGGGTCGTTTGAATACTCACGGTAAGGAACAAAGCCGGTCTGCTTCCTGCCGATATCTACTTGAATCTCAGTGGAGTTAACTGCAAGAACTGTACCCTTAACCTTTTGATCGGTGTTCAAACTATTAAGAGAAGCCTCAAGTGCCTCCTCAAAAGTCATTTCGTCAAAAGACTTTTCCACTACTCCTTCCACCTCAATATTTTCAGTGGTGTTTTCCATTTCTGACATAACCATCAGAACCTCCTTTATTATATCGGGCGGCGTGCTCGCCCCCGCTGTTATCCCGATCTTGCCTGCGTCTTTAATCATATGGTGCCGCAGTTCATCAGCAGTTTCAATGAGAAACGTCCTCTCACAATTCGAGGCGCATATATCACGAAGCTTTGCTGTATTAGAACTGTGTTTTC
>CAYYGY010000117.1:1400-3285 GCA_964471735.1 uncultured Eubacteriales bacterium | reverse complement strand
TGCCCTCCCGTTCACTGCTCTTCCAGCAGCCTGTTCCGGTGCCGGTAGGGTCGCCGCCCTGAATCATAAAATCCTTTATAACACGGTGAAACTTCAAACCGTTGTAATAACCGTTTTTAGCGTGCGTTACAAAGTTTTCTACGGCCTTGGGCGCCTCTGCCGGAAAAAGCTTGATTTTGATGTTGCCAAGATCCGTCACCATTTCAACAGTGACATCTCCTGCCTTAGGCATGTCCAATTGATAACTCATAATAAATATCTCCTTATTTCTTAAAAATCTTACCTGCTTCAGCCGCCGCCAGCGGAACGACCGAAAGTATCACTATTAAAACAACTTTGCTTGCAATCGGGGCAGAAAGTCCGATATGGCCGTTTAACAGCGAAATAACCACCAGTACACAACTTAGTACGATTTCAATAAGCATATACGGGTTGCTGAGAAGACCCAGCTTCATAACATTAGAGCGCGAACGCAGGCTGAAAGAATAAATGTTAGCCGACAGCACGAACACGGTGTACGCCATAGCACCGGCCAAAGCGGCAGAAACCGCATTGCCTATCGCGTAAGCGATAATGGTGACCACAGCCACCGTAAAGGAGTGCCAAGCAACACTTGCTCTGCGGCCCCCGTCAAAAAAGTTGTCTATATGCTGTTTTTTAGCCGCAGCTTTTCTCTTGTGTATCGGCTCAAGAGCGAATGCAAACGGCGGCAGCATACCAAGCAAGAAAGCACCCAGCATAACTTGAACAGGGCTCATTACCGGCACGTGCCAAATTATAAATCCCAGAATAGCCGAAATGATTAATGCAAAACTGCAGCAAAGCGAAAAATGCAAAGCCTTGCGTATGCACTCGTAAATCGTGCTTCCGCGATTGATAACATTAACGATGGTCGAAAATCCGTCGTCGGCTAAAACGATGTCAGAGTTGTATCCGGCAGCATCGGTTCCTGTTAAGCCTAATGCAAAGCCGGCATCAGCGGCTTTCAGCGGAACAACATCTGACGGGCCGCGACCTGTGATGGCGACCGTCTCGCCTTTTTCCTGTAACGCGGAGACGATTCTCACTTTGTCTGTTGAATTTATTCTCGCGAAAACAGTGTAATCGCTGATTTTGTCTATCAGTTCAAGCTCGTCCATCTTAGCTAACTGCTCGCCGGTTATCGCCTGACTGTCGTCTGACAGTATACCTATCTGTCTTGAGATTGCGATAGAGGTGTCAAGGCTGTCTCCCGTTATCATCAAGGGCTTAATGCCTGTCTGCTTGCACATTCTTACAGCCTCAACTGTATCCTTGCGTATCGGGCTTATCATACCGACAAGGCCGATAAACTCAAGCTCGCATATCAGTTCTTCTGCGGTCGGACTTGCCGCAAGGGTAAGGTCGCTTATCACCTTGACACCGACAGCTATAACATGCAGTGATTCGCTTCCAAGCGCCTTGCTTGCATCAAGATATTTTTCATTGTTGTTGCCCGCGCACCTTGCAATAACGACCTCAGGCGCACCCATTACAACAGCATAAGAGATACCGTCAATCATATTCACTGTTGCAGAAACCATACTGTCACTGCTAAACGGGATTTCATTAAGTCTGGGATAAAGATTTTCAAGCTCGGTTTTAGATACGCCGCCGGCCTTTCTGTATGCGGCAATAAGAGCATCGTTTGTCGGGTTGACACCGTTATCACTGCAAATGGCAGCATAGCGGAGAAGCCTGAGCTCTTTCTCGCCAAGCGCCTCACTGAACGCAACCATCTCGTTTGAGCAAAACAGCTTGGATACGCTGAGGTGCTGTTCAACCAGAGATGATTTGTCGGCACAGAGTACAGAAACCTTGCCGATTTTATCAATCTCAAATGTTTTGGGTATAATGGTAGGAGGTA
>CAYYGY010000117.1:0-1390 GCA_964471735.1 uncultured Eubacteriales bacterium | reverse complement strand
TAGCAGCGGTGTTTGTCACTAAAGCGCCCTTGCGTGACATTCTCCAGGTGCCTATTGTTATTACGACCGTCGCAATAGATGCGATGGTAGCAGGAGAAACAGCCGCGATCACGGCAGAGGTGTAAAGTAAGGCTCTTGAGCCGATTTGAAGCAGATTGATGTCATCGCCGCCGGCACCGAATCTTATGCAGATAAAATCTATTATAAACAGTAAGATAAACGCAACGGGCAACATCTTGTTGATAGATGATGCCAACTGCCTTAAACCTCTGTTTGCAACAGAAAGCTCTTGCTGTTCTTCGTTTGCGTCTATCTTGCCGGCCTCAGCATCGTCAGCGACAGCGGTGACAATAGCAGTGCCTTTTCCGTAAGTTACGATGCAGCCTGAATATATCATATTTTTACGTTCGGCAAGCGGAGTGATATCAGTGCAAACAGCTTCGTGCGATTTAGCAACGGGAACAGAGTGACCGGAAATAATAACCTCATCGCAGGTGATCAGTTCGGAATCTATAAGTCTGGCGTCCGCAGGAATGAGGTCGCCTTTTGAAACAAGGATGATGTCACCAACGACCAGCTCGGTAGCGTTAACGGAAATAACCTCGCCGTCGCGCAACACCCTCGCAGACGGCGCGACCTTAAGCTTTAGCTTTGAAATGTGCCTAAGCCCCGCATAGTCACGCAATGCACATAAAACGATCAATACAATATAGATGATCACCAAAGCGAGCGGATCAAACAGCGGAGATGGAGCCTTGTAAAATATGTTTACAAAAGCAGCCACGACCGCAGCCACCACCAGAGTCACGAACACAGGACTCTTAAGCTGTGAGATTATATTGTTTAGCAAACTGTCCGTTTTGATGGCGCCAACGAAATTCGGCCCGTTCTTTTCAAGCCTGTCCGCCGCCTCAGCCTTGCTTAGTCCCGTATTGGGGTCGCATCCAAGCTCGGCAAATAGGGCTTGGGCCTTTTCTGAGTGCCAAATCATATATATCAACTCCGAATTGTTACATTTTTGTTACCTTATTATATTACATTATAAGCTACTAAAAAGCAAGTAAATAATGATGTATATTTGATGTTGTAAAGAATTATAAAATGTGATAAACTTTCAATATATTAAATTTGGAGTGTGTAAAATGCTTGAAGATGTATTGCTTAAGGTGCAAAAGCCGGGCCGTTACGTCGGCGGAGAATCAGGCAGTGTTGTTAAAGATTTAAACAAGGTCGATGTTCGCTTTGCTTTCTGCTTTCCTGACAGCTATGAAATAGGAATGTCGCATATAGGAATGAAAATTCTGTACAATACGCTAAACAGCCTTGACTATTGTTGGTGCGAAAGGGTGTTTGCGCCTTGGGACGATATGGAACAGCAAATGAGGGAAAA
>CAYYGY010000116.1:0-3362 GCA_964471735.1 uncultured Eubacteriales bacterium | reverse complement strand
GCATAATAGCGATCGGCATATCCAGCTTTTCTCTGACTTTTTTAACCAGATTTATCATATTGATATGGTCCTCGTCAGAACCGTGTGAAAAGTTAAGACGAGCTACGTTCATGCCTGCCTTGCACATTTCAGTCAGTGTTTCCTCGTTTGTGCACGCAGGACCCATAGTACAAATAATTTTAGTTTTTCTCATTTATTAAGACCTCCGCTTCAAGTTTATATTTTACCACATAAGCTTGAACAATACAACAAAAAATGACCGCCTTTTTATAAGTTTATAAGGCGGTCATATGTATTGGGCAGTTATCTGGCAATCAGCTGTTCTAAGTTGCCGACAAGCATAGAACTTCTGGTAGCTGAGATGTTGTTCACAAAAATAACATCTTGAATCGCGTTTTCCTCTACCAGCTGTTTTAAACTGCCTTGGTAGTAGCGATAATCAACAACGTAAATGTTCTGATAGTGTGGAACCAACAGGGGAACAAACGCGTTGCCGAAGGATTCCTTGATGATAACGCAGGAAGAGCCGTCGGTGACATCGTTGTTAACTATCGCAGTGAATGCATTGTCACCCGCGATAAACGCAGACGCATACTTGTTGCTTGCGTTGTAGGCAGAAACATTTTGAATAATGGGATAATCACTGTAAAGCAAGGTTGAGTCCTTGTTATATACATTCATATGCGCGTTGTTGTACGCTTTGATCGTCATAACACTGTCTGGGTTCGCCTCCATCTTTGCGCTTTTATTCGTCGCGGCGTAGAACGAACCGAGGAAACCTTCATAGGTCACTATCTCGCTGTTGCCCAGCAAAAACGGCGTAATGCCCTTAGCCTCTGCAAACTGCTCGTACGCATAGTACGCGCCAAGCTGAGTCCAGTGATGGTCGGTGCGAAAATAGATATACTGATTGCGGTGGCTAAGCAGGGAGTCGTATATATCAACACAGTTCACCTTGTCGCCCATAGAGCCGTATAAGTAGTCGATGGCCTTTCTCTGGTCAGAACTTTTTACCGTGCTTTTGAGGCTGTCGGGGAGTGTTATCGCGATGCTGGTGGGCACGACCATGTCGTAAACAGTCGCTTCGCCGAGTATTCCGGACGCGGCTGTTATCGCGGCGCTGTACCTGTCGGCCAGCGAGGTGCTGAAATTGTAGTATTCGTATGCGGTATCTCCGACCAGCAGTACGCCGCCAAGCGTTTCAGCCGCATCTTCTGTTTTTTCGATTGCGGGTATATCCCAGCTAGAGGCGGCAGACGACGCCGAACTGTCGGATTCAGCCTTGTCCTCAGACTTCACGGGTGCTTCGGGTATATCGTCACCCTCGTCAACCGTGCCGTGAATCTGCGTCGTGCTTATTCCGTACATTGACTGTATCGAGTTGTAGGCGGATATAAGCTGTTCGCGAAAGGGGAAGGTGTCCGAAAACCACGTGTCGATATCTTTGAAATAACTTCCGTCTGTCAGCGCCTGCGCGCTGTATTCCGGAAACTTCGCCAGTTCGCGCTTTTCGTTTTCGGAAACGGTAGGGCGCAGAAACAGCAGAAACGATATCACACAGCCCGCGATAAGCGCCAGCACGAAAAGTACGGATTTAACGGCGTCTGCGGCAAAGAAAATTTTTCTGTTTTTATCCATAGCAGCGCCTCCTAAAACCTGAAGTAAATAAAGGGGTTATAGCTGTTGCCCACCAGTGCCATAGCCGAAAGCAAAAGCAGTGCCAACGGAATAATCACCTCTACTGTGCCAAAGCCCACAGCAACCGCCTTGCTTGTTTCTCCCTTTGCACGAAGGAAACCGCCGGTTTTCTTTGCAATAGGAGTGCAGGAAATGATAGCAACAATGATGAAAAAGATGTAGTTAAGCCACATCGTGTTAGCTTCAAAGTCGATAAAAGGATTGCCGTTTGCACAGAATAAGCCTTTTATAACGGTCCACATAAGCGAAAGGTCAGAGAACCTGAACAGTATCCAGCCGAAGAAAACAACTACCAAAAGGTAGATGTTGCCCAGAACCGGAATTTTTTCCAAAATTTTTCTGAGACCGATGTTTTCTATAACAAGAAATATAAAGAAGTAAAGGCCCCACAAAACGAAATTCCAGCTTGCACCGTGCCACAAACCGGTCAAAAACCAAACCACCAGCATATTTACAAGCTTTCTTGCAAGTCCTTTGCGGTTGCCTCCCAAAGGTATGTACACATAGTCGCGGAAGAAACTGCTAAGCGAAATGTGCCACCTGCGCCAGAAATCAGTGACGCTGTTAGCAATGTAAGGATAGTTAAAGTTTTCTTTGTAGTGAAACCCTATCATAAGGCCCATACCTATCGCCATATCCGAATATGCGGAAAAATCCAGATATATCTGCAGCATATACATAAGTACACCCAGCCACAGCAAGCTTGCAGGCTTAGACGCGATTACAGCAATGTTTTCGGCCAAAAGCGAGGCGTCGGACGCAACTGCATCACTAAGTAAGATCGTGTCTGCAATTTTAGCGCATACATTTGCAAGAAGAGCCTTTTTTGCCAGTCCAACGGCAAAACGGGTAACGCCTGTGCTGAATTCGTGCGCCGTAACGCGGCGGTTAGTTATTTCTCTTGAAACATCGCTGTATCTGACTATCGGGCCTGCAATACATTGGTGAAACAGACTTACGTAAAGCAGAAGATGCCAAAAAGAGTGCTGCGCCTCGACTTCACCCTTGTAAACATCAATGACATAGGTCAAAACCTGAAACGTGTAAAACGAAATACCGATAGGTAAAGCAATGTTCGTTACAAGATCAGGGAGATTGAATAAGGTACTGATGTTTGCAACGATAAAATTGGTGTATTTGAATACACACAGCAAGCCCAGACTCACAACACAGGCGCAGACCAACCAAAATTTTGCCTGCTTTGTGCCCTTGTGTTTTTCAATCAGCAGAGAAAAAATCCAGTTTGAAAGCACCATGCCGATAAGCAGTATTAAATATTTAGGGTCGCCCCAACAGTAAAAAATCAGCGAAAACACTATCATTACAGCGTTTCTGAGTTTAATGTTTTTTGCAAGGGAATAGACTATAAGATTAAGCGGTAAGAAAACAAAAACAAAAAGCAGATTAGAAAAAACCATAATATACTCCCTTAATTTCACTCGTCGTATTTTCGACATTTTTTGACGGCAGTTTGATTCTAACACAGTATTTTATGTAAATCAAGACGCATAGACCTGTTTTTTATAAAAAATTAAATTAATGTTCTTACCGTCAGACCCATAGCAATATTAGGAAAGATTCAAGTTTTATGTAAATCATTTTACCTAAATAAAAACAGTCCGGACCTTTAAATTCAGCACAAGTCCGGACTGTTGATAAGTATT
>CAYYGY010000115.1:0-3383 GCA_964471735.1 uncultured Eubacteriales bacterium | reverse complement strand
CACAGCTTTTTTATATCGGTACAAAGAGGGGACTTGAGTCGAAACTCGTTCCGGCTGCTGGAATCGAATTCAGAACAATAGACGTAGAGGGTTTTCAGCGTAAGCTTAACTGGACTAATATCAAGCGCAACATCTCTGCCGCAAGTAAGATTATGTCAGCGTCAAAAAACGCAAGAAAGCTTTTGCTTGAGATAAAACCTGACGTAGTAATGGGTACCGGCGGTTATGTAAGCGGACCGGTGTTAAGAGAAGCCGCGAAACTTGGAATAAAATGCTGTATTCACGAGCAAAACGCATTTGCAGGCAAGGCAAATAAGCTGCTTGCTCCAAATATGGACGCAGTAATGCTCGCAATGCCGGAAGCTGAAAAGTTTTTCAAGTGTAAGAATAAGCCTATCATCACCGGCAATCCGGTAAGAGAATCGGTAATAAATTCGGATAAGACTGTTGCCAGAGAAATACTCGGCCTCGATGACCGCCCAATGATTTTATCCTTCGGCGGCTCGCTCGGTGCAAGACGTATTAACGAAGCTGCAGCGGATATAATGTCATGGCATTGGAAAACCGGTAAATATCATCATTTTCATGCAACGGGAAAGTACGGCGTGGAATTGATGCCGCAGCTTTTAAAAGAAAGAGGTATTGATGTCAACAGCGAGTGTCTGCATATTACCGAGTATATTGACAATATGGACATCTTGCTTGCCGCCGCAGATTTGGTGATATGTCGCTCAGGCGCAATAACGGTCAGCGAGCTTCAGGCGCAGGGGAAACCTGCGGTGTTGATTCCGTCGCCAAACGTGGCTGAAAATCATCAGTACTTCAACGCTATGACCTTGGTTGATAAAAACGCGGCCAGAATCATAGAAGAAAAGGATTTAAACGCAAACAGCATTATATCAGTTGTCAGTGAGATGCTTGAAACCGATAAACTGCTTGACGAAATGTCAGAAAACTCAAAGCGTTCGGCAATAATTGACACGAACCAACGAATATATAATGTTATAATGGGACTTCTCAACAGCTGATTGACACGTTTGACCGCTTTTGCATAAACTGGAATACATTTCGGTTTTGCAGGAGTGGTATAAATGTCAAAACTACTGATTGAGGGCGGTCATGCTCTCAATGGAGATATACGCCTACAAGGATCCAAAAACAGTGTGTTGCCGATTTTGGCGGCATCGCTGGTTATTGAAGGTAAAAGTGAGATACATAATTGTCCGAACCTTGTCGATGTTAACAGTTCTCTGAAAATATTGTCATCGCTTGGTTGTACTTGCTCGTTTTTTGACAACATTATCACTGTCGATTCATCATCGGCAGACGGTTACACGATATCAGACGATCTAATGAGCAGTATGCGCTCATCTGTGCTGTATTTGGGTGCTTTGCTTGCCAAAAACGGCAGAGCGGAGATATCTGTTCCGGGCGGTTGCGAGCTTGGAATCAGGCCTATGGACCTGCACCTTGATTCACTTTGCAAGATGGGCGCGGAAATTATTGACGAGCACGGACACATCTCGTGCTATTCTCACAGAAGACTAAGGGGTTGCGTCATAGACCTGCCGATAGCAAGCGTAGGCGCAACGGAAAATATAATGATAGCCGCTACTACTGCATTGGGCACAACTGTCATCAGAAATGCCGCAAAAGAGCCTGAAATAGTTGATCTGGCAAATTTTCTGAGGTCAGCAGGGGCCGATATCAGCGGTGACGGTTGTACTGTAATCACCGTTAACGGCAAGGATAAACTGCACTCGTGTGTGCATAGCGTCATACCTGACAGAATTGCAGGGGCAACTTATTTGTGTGCAGCAGCTTCCTGCGGCGGCGAAATAAGAATATCGAACATTATCGATGACCACCTTGTTTCTGTTTTGCCGTGCTTTGAACAAATGGGTTGCAGGTATACTTCAAACGGTGATACGATCAATCTCAGGTCATCGGGAAACCTGCGCAAGATCAACAATGTAAGCACCAAGGAATATCCCGGCTTTCCGACCGATGCTCAACCTATGATGCTTGCGGCAGTAACAAAATCAAACGGTACATCTATTTTTGTTGAAAACATATTCAGCAATAGATATAAATATGTCGAGGGTTTACTCAAAATGGGCGCCAACATCAAGGTTATCGACAGGGTTGCAGTAGTCGAAGGAGTACGAAAGTTATATTCTGCTTATGTCGAGGCGCCTGATTTGAGAGGCGGTGCAGCGCTGGTCATAGCAGCGCTTACCGCTGAGGGTGTGACTCAAATAGGCGGCATTGAACATATCGACAGAGGCTATGAAAATATAGAAGGTGTACTAAGTCGGTTAGGAGCAAAGATCAAGAGGGAGAATTGAAATGCCACAAAGAAGACGAAGAAAAAACAGCAGACGGCGGCGTAATTTAAAACGGCTTACACTTGCGGTGATGTGCCTGCTTGTTGTTGTAACTTTGGGAATTTTGTCTGTTACAGTGTTTTTTAATATCAATGATATTAAAATAACCGGCGATACACGATATACAAGCGCTGAAATATTGAAGGCGACCGGACTTGAAAAAGGCGACAATATGTACCTTATAAGCGATAAAAAGCTTGAAACGAAGGTTGCGCAGAAACTTCCCTATATAAATTCGATTACAGTTAAACGTGTTCTGCCTGATAAGATCGAACTTACCGTCAGTCAAGCAGAGCCTGACTATGCTTTCGAAGTCAGCGAGGGATATCTGATCACCTCAGAATATAAGGCGTTAGAAGTAGTTGAAGCGGTCGACAAGAGTGTTGCGCTTGTTAACTGCAATGTTGCAGATTATGATATCGGTGAAAAAATAGACCTCGGCGATAATGATGAGCTCTTTGGTAAAATTAAAAGCGCAATTGAAAGCACGGGAATAGAAAAAATTACATATATGGATTTTTCAAATCCGTCGAAAATTATACTCAAGTATGACGGACGGCTAACACTTGAATTAGGCTCGGCAGATAACCTTGAAACAAAATTCAAAAAAGCACTGCAGATTATCCCGTCTGTCGAAAAAGACAACGGAAGCAATGTTGTTGGCGTGATAAAACTACAGTATACAGACAGTTATTTTGAACGCACGCTTGAAAACAGTTCGAGTTCGGCACAATCACAGACTCAAAACTCAGAGTCGGAACCGACTGCATCAAAAATTGATTAAAAATACAAATAATCTATTGAAATTTATAATCAGACGTGTTATTATGATGCTATATGATAGGCGTTATTGTGCAATGTTGTATTTAATATTTAATGTTTATATAATTTAAGGAGGACTAAACAATGCCTTTTGAAGTTGCAAATGAGTTACAGGATGTAGTACAGATTAAAGTTGTCGGTGTCGGCGGCGGCGGCGGAAACGCTGTTAACCGC
>CAYYGY010000114.1:0-3406 GCA_964471735.1 uncultured Eubacteriales bacterium | reverse complement strand
AAAGTAGCCGTCACGGGTGAAGAACAGCGTTACAGGATAATCGGGCACCTCTTGCTCTGCTACAACATCGTCATCGTCAACATCATAGATTATCTCGGTCTTTCTTGGCTGGCCGTACTTCTTTATTATCTCCTTAAGCTCGCTGATAATTACCTTGTGTATTTTCCTTTTACTGCTGAGGATATCTTCATACTCTGCAATCTTGCTTTCAAGGTCATCTATGTCCTTTAAACGGTTAAGGATATATTCTCTGTTCAAGTGACGAAGTTTTATCTCAGCCACATATTCAGCCTGAATCTGGTCTATGCCGAAGCCTATCATAAGATTTGGTATGACCTCGCGCTCTTCCTCAGTTTCTCTTACGATCTTAATTGCCTTGTCTATATCAAGCAAAATCTTTGACAAGCCCTTAAGCCGATGCAGGCTTGCCTTTGCTTTTTCAAGATTGTGACAATACCTTCTTCTAACGCACTCTGTTCTGAAGGCCGACCACTCTTCAAGTATTTCTCTTACTCCCAAGACGTAAGGGGAACCGCCGACAAGAATGTTGAAGTTGCACGGGAAGGAATCCTCAAGCGGAGTGGATTTGAAAAGACGCTTCATAAGATTGTCAGGGTCGACTCCCCTTTTAAGGTCGATGGTTATCTTAAGTCCGCCGAGGTCCGTTTCGTTTCTGATATCGCTTATCTCGTTAAGCTTTTTTGCCTTAACAAGTTCGATAACTTTTTCTATTATCTGCTCACAGGTTGTCGTGGGCGGAATCTCGGTTATGTCTATGCAGTTTTGCTGTTTGTCGTAGGTGTAGACAGACCTGACCTTGAAACTTCCCGTACCGGTGCGATATATCGACTCGATCTCGTCCTTTTTGTAGATAAGCTTACCTCCGCCTGCAAAATCAGGCGCAAGCAGAGTTTCAGACAGCACGCAGTCGTTATCGTTAAGGTAGGCTATCTCGGTTTCACAGACCTCAGTAAGATTAAACGAACAAATGTTTGACGCCATACCGACAGCTATACCCTTATTTGAATTGACGAGAACAGTCGGAAACGTAACGGGAAAGAGCGTGGGCTCTTTCATAGTAGCATCGTAGTTATCCACGAAATCGACAGTATCGCTGTCGATATCCTTGAAAAGCTCAGCCGAAACAGCGTCAAGCTTTGCCTCTGTATATCGGGGTGCAGCACAGCGCATATCTCTTGAGTACGCCTTACCGAACGAGCCTTTCGATTCAATAAACGGGTGCAACAATGCCTCGTGACCTCTTGACAATCTTACCATAGTGTCGTAAATCGCCTGATCGCCGTGAGGGTTGAGCTGCATAGTTGCACCGACGATATTGGCCGATTTTACTCGGCCTCCGTTTAGAAGTCCCATCTTATACATCGTATACAGCAATTTACGGTGCGACGGCTTAAATCCGTCTATTTCTGGTATTGCACGGGAAATTATAACGCTCATTGCATAGGGCATATAGTTTTTTTCCAGCGTTTCTACGATAGGCTGCTCAACTATTGTTCCTGCGCCTGCGATATAAGCGTTTTCAGCAGCAGCATTGGCCTTGACGGCATATTCCTTTTTCTTTTTTCTTGGAGCCATTTTTTATTTCTCCTTATCAGCTAATATCGGCTTCATCAATATATTTGCTGCCGTTTTCAGCAATAAACTCTTTACGGCCTGCAAGGTTGTTTCCCAGAAGCAGGTCGAACATCTCGCTTGTTCTTTCTGCGTCTTCAGGCATTATTTTTATAAGTCTTCTTGAAGCAGGGTTCATTGTAGTCAAGTTCATCATTTCAGGTTGGTTTTCACCAAGGCCCTTAGAACGCTGAAGCGTATATTTTTGCTCGCCTATCTTCTCAAGTATCTCACGTTTTTCCATCTCATCATAGGCAAAGTAAGTCTTGTCTTTTGTAGTTATCTCAAAAAGCGGCGTTTCGGCAATAAAGACCTTGCCGGCGTGAATCAGCGTAGGCATCAGCCTGTAAATAACCGTAAGTATCAGGGTGCGTATCTGGAATCCGTCTTCATCGGCATCGGTACATATTATGACCTTGTTCCAGCGGAGGTTGTCCAAACTAAATGTTGAAACATCCTTGTTTGCCTTGGTTTTTACCTCGACGCCACAGCCGAGCACCTTGATAAGGTCAACGATTATCTCGCTTTTGAAAATCTTATCATACTCAGCCTTAAGGCAGTTTAATATCTTACCTCTTACAGGTATGACCGCCTGAAACTCTGCATCTCGCGCAAGTATACATGAACCCATAGCTGAGTCACCCTCTACAATAAACACCTCTCGCCTTGTTACGTCTTTGGTGCGGCAGTCAACAAATTTCTGGACGCGGTTTGCAAGGTCATTTTTTGTTTGAAGCGTGTTCTTAATATTAAGCCGCTCTTTTTCCGATTTTTCACGGCTGCGCTTGTTTATTAGCACCTGCTCTGCTATTTTATCCGCTTCCGCCTTATTCTCAATGAAATAGACCTCAAGCTGACGCTTGCAAAAATCGGTCATAGCATCCTGTATAAACTTGTTAGTTATTGATTTTTTTGTCTGATTTTCATATGAGGTTTGAGTTGAGAATGAGGATATAACTATATTAAGACATTCCTCAACGTCGTTGAAGGTTATCTTGCTTTCGTTTTTAGTATATTTTCCTGCTTGCTTTATATAAGCGTCAATTTGGTTAACAAAAGCGTTTCTTACTGCCTTGTCGGGCGCGCCGCCGTGTTCAAGAAAGCTTGAATTGTGATAATACTCCTTCATCTGCGTCTTATTGGAGAAGCAACACGCAATATTAATTTTCAGTTTATAATCGTTAAGGTCAGCTCTGTCACGTCCTACCCTTTCAGCAGACCACGTCTGTATAGATGTCAAAGCATCTAAGCCGGTATATTCGGCAAGATAGTCGGAGATACCGTTATCATATTTATACTCGCTGGTTTCGAACGAGTGACCTACCTGATTTTTGACTATAAAACGTATACCCGGGTTTACGACCGACTGGCGCTTGATAGTATCGTGATAAAACGAAACGGGAATGTCTATATCGGTGAAGACCTTTATATCAGGTTTCCATTTTATTCTTGTACCGGTGGCTTTTCCCGCATACGGCTCTTTCTTCAATCCGCCGATGTTTTTGCCGTGTTCAAAATGCAGGGTATAAACATAGCCGTCGCGCCTGATTTCGACATCCATATACTCTGACGCGTACTGGGTAGCGCACAGACCCAGTCCGTTAAGTCCTAAAGAGTATTCATAGCTTTCGCCTGAATTGTTATTATATTTACTGCCTGCGTACATTTCGCAAAAAACCAATTCCCAGTTGTACTGGTTGGTCTTCGGATTAAGGTCGACAGGGATTCCTCTTCCGAAATCCTCAACCTCTACAGACATATCCGAGTATCTGGT
>CAYYGY010000113.1:0-3417 GCA_964471735.1 uncultured Eubacteriales bacterium | reverse complement strand
GCGCCTCATCTCATGGCCAGGGGGGAGTTTAAATGGTGTTTCTCGAGTTACGGCGCTTGAGCCCTCGGGAATAAGACGTTTTTTTGATATCGCCGAAAGTATGGACGATGTCATATCGCTGGGCGTCGGCGAACCTGATTTTGCTACTCCTTGGCATATCAGGCTGGCAGGAATAAAATCAATAGAAGATAAAAAGACCCGCTATACGGCCAACAGCGGGCTTAAGGCTTTGCGCTGTGAAATATCATCATATGTTAAGCGTAAATATTCGCTTGAGTACGATCCCGATAATCAGATATTGGTAACTGTCGGCGGCAGTGAGGCGATAGATGCCGCGATACGTTCGCTTGTAAACAGGGGAGATGAGGTTATCATTCCTCAGCCGAGTTTTGTCTGCTATGAGCCGATAACCAGAATGGCGGGCGGTGTTCCTGTTATAGTTGAAACCAAGGCCGAGAATGAGTTTGTGCTGACAGCAGCCGAACTTTCAGCCGCAATTACAGATAAAACAAAGCTGCTTGTTCTGCCGTATCCGTGCAATCCGACCGGCGCGGTCATGCACAGAAAAGACCTTGAGGCAATAGCCAAGGTCATAATCGAAAAAGATATAATGGTTATGTCTGATGAGATATATGCAGAGCTTACATATGGCTCAAAGCATACGTCGATAGCATCGCTTGAGGGTATGGCTGAAAGAACTGTTGTTATAAACGGCTTTTCAAAAACCTATTCGATGACAGGCTGGCGTCTTGGTTATGCCTGCGGCCCTGCCGAGGTCATCGCCCAGATGACTAAAATACACCAGTTCGCAATAATGAGTGCGCCCACCACAGCACAGTATGCGGCTATCGAGGCATTGCGCAACGGCGATGCCGATATAGAAAAAATGGTCGCGCAGTATGATTCGCGCCGCAGAATAATGGTTGACGGTTTCAGGAAAATAGGCCTTGACTGCTTTGAGCCGAGGGGTGCGTTTTATGCGTTTCCGTGTATAAAAAGCAGTGGTATGAATTCAAATGATTTCTGTGAAAACCTGCTTTATTCGAAAAAGGTGGCAATAGTGCCCGGCACGGCCTTCGGTGCTTGCGGCGAAGGCTTTGTCAGAGCATCTTATTGTTACTCTGTCGGGCACATCAAGGAAGCGCTCGAAAGAATGAACGCGTTTATCAAGGAGATAAAATAGAATGAATAAGCTGTCGGCGTCGGTCTGCGCCAAACTCAACCTCACTCTTGATATAAAAGGTAAACGTGACGATTCGTATCACGACCTTTCGATGATAATGCAGTCGGTAGACCTGTGTGACAAAGTAAGTGTAGAGATAAACGATACGGGTGAAGTGCAAGTTAAGTGCGGAGAACTTTCGGGTGACGACAACCTCGCCGCAAAGGCAGCAAAACTTTATTTCTCGCTCAAAGGCCTTAAAAAAGGCGCCGATATAACTATCGAAAAGCATATACCCGTCTGTGGCGGTCTTGCAGGAGGCAGTGCCGACGCGGCGGCAACGCTTGCTGTTTTAGAGCGGCTGTGCGGTGCGCTGGACGAAGCTGTCAGGGATAAGGCCGTTCTTTCGCTTGGGGCTGATGTCCCGTTTGCTATGGTCGGGGGGACGGCGTATGTTTCAGGCGTCGGTGAAAAAATAGTACCGATAAAGCCGATAGCCAACTGCTTTTTCGTGCTTGCAAACGGCGGCGAAAAAGGCTCTACGGGCGAGATGTTTTCAAAATTTGACAGCCTGAAGGACCCTGTCCGCCCTCAAACCGACAAGGTGCTGACGGCCTTGTCGAGCGGTGATCTGGCCTGCGCGGCAAAACTGTTTTATAACAGTTTTGAACAGCTTTGGCAAGACCGACTTCCCAAACAGATTATGGCTCAAATGTATGAGTCAGGGTGCCTCGGCGGTACTGTCAGCGGCTCAGGCCCGACTTTTTTCGGTGTCTTTGACAGTGAGTGTAAGGCTAACGCGTGTGCCGAATATCTGTCCGAGTTTACCGAGTGCTACGTCTGCCGCCCGACCGAAAAAAGTATATTTTTTGAATAAAACCGTAAAAACCGTTCAATAATCCCAGTGATGAAAGGACGGTTTTATTTATGAAAAAATTACATATCGCTATGTCAATGGCGTTGGTTCTGTCGATTCTTTTAAGCCTTGCCTGCTTTGACGCGTCGTGCGATACGGTGCGAAGCGGCGTGCTCAGACTTCACATTCTTGCGAATTCTGATTCTGACTATGATCAAGAAGTAAAACTCAAAGTCAGGGACAGACTGTTGGAAGAATGCGGTGAGTTGTTTGAACAGACTTACAGCTACGACGAGGCGGTCAGTCAGGCAAAGGAAAATCTGCCCTTGCTTCAGATGGCAGCCGAGGCGGAATTAGAACGATTAGGCTGTGATTTGCCTGTAAAGGTTGAGATAGAGAAATCGGATTTTTCTACCAGAGTATATGAAGACGTAACTCTGCCTGCAGGCGAATATACGGCAGTACGCGTGCTTATAGGTGACGCCGAGGGACAAAACTGGTGGTGCGTGTGCTATCCGAATATGTGCATACCTGCGGTATCCCAGACAGAAGAAATAGGTTCGGTGCTTGATAAACAAAGCACAAAGATCGTCACAAATTCCGATAAATATGTTGTAAGGTTTAAGATAGTTGAGATATATCAAAACCTCAAATCAAAGTTTAAAAAATAATATTCGCAATAAAAAACACATTTGCGCAGCGCTTGCCTGTGCAAATGTGTTTTTGTTTATAATCCCAGCTCCGAGGGAATAATAGGCCATATCTCGCTGAAAACCGAAACGTGCCCCGGCGTTATGACCCTGTCCTCGTGCATCGAGCCAAAATACCACTGCTTGAATTTGCAAGAGCGGTTTATCTCTTCCAGATAGCCGTTTAATTTGTTGACCCTGTCTATCTTTCCCATGCGCATCAGCATCGAGCTTTTGACCAGTGACGGAGGCTCATGGGTTAAAACGATATCAACCTCTCCGCCGCTCTCCTCCAGATTGTCAACACCCTCCATCATCTCGTCGGGAGAGGGGAGTTCTTCCTTCCACCATGTCTTGCGTTCTATACGCATCTCTTTGTCATAGCTTTCTCCGCCGCCGAAGGTGAAATACCTCACACCGTCTATGGTGAATATCTGACCCCTGCACATATGGTACAGACTGCCTGAAATGCGGTGAACACGGCCACCCTTCCAGACTGTCTGGCGGTAACTGTAAAGCTTGTCAAAATTTTCATGCGTGCCGTCTATAAAACAAACGTTGTATTTGCGGCTGCCTAACTCCTCAAGGATTTTCGTTTCTCTGGAACTTCCGTCCCAGATAAAGCCGAAGTCACCGCAGATTATAAGCGTGTCACCGGACTTGAGCTTGCGCAGCTGCCTGTCATAAAGCCTGTCTTCATCGCCGTGCAT
>CAYYGY010000112.1:0-3454 GCA_964471735.1 uncultured Eubacteriales bacterium | reverse complement strand
TAGTAAAAATGTTAATAAAATGACAAAATTATCATTATTTTTCGGTAAAAGAGCCTTGTTTTATTTATAAATTTGCATTTATGCTTAGTGAAAGTTGACATTTTCATAAAATCAATATATTATATGTATACTACTTTTTAAGTTTTGAGAGGAGTTAATTATGACTGAAGATCCCGAACCTGCCAATTTTATTGTACAGGCTGTTGTTGTATTTGCCGTTTTGCTTTTAGGTGCGCTCGTACGTGCCGGCGAAAGGGCGATAGTTATGCTTAACGACGGCGCCGTAAAGCGCGATGCTGAGGATGGCGATAAAAAGGCAAAGCGAGTGTTGCGCCTGACTGAGAAATCAGGCAGTTTTATGGCGGCCCTGCATATTGCAGATGTTACTCTGCTGTTGGCCACTGTAATGACGTTTTATTGCTTTTTCAATGCCGGGACAGCCGCGTGGATCGCGGGCATCACGTCAAACAGCGCGCTTGCCGCGCTGATATATCTGGCGGTTTTTGTTGCACTGTTGTTTGTGTGCTTTTTGTTAGGCGATATGGTACCAAAGCAGCTTGCCGCGCACCGGCACGAAAAGGCGGCGTATAAATTATTGCCGTTTGTCGAGGTCGTTTCGGCGGTGTTTTTACCGTTTGCCAAGCTTATCGGGCTTATCTCCGGCCTTATACTGAAAATGTTCAGGATAGACGTTACCTCCGACCTTGAGAGGGTGACGGAGGAGGAGATACTGATGATGGTAGACGCCGGTGAGGAAAAGGGCGTTATTGAGGAAAGTCAGAAGGAGATGATAAACAACATCTTCGAGTTTGACGACATAGCGGCAAGTGACGTTATGACCCACCGCACCGACATCGTTACCGTTGACATAGACGGAACTATTGACGATGTTATCCGATTGGCAACTGAGGAGGGCTATTCGAGGATCCCTGTTTATGAGGGAGATATAGACAATATAAAGGGCATCATTTATGTCAAGGACCTGTTGAAATTTGTCGGCGCGCAGTTGCCGGCAGGCGGACTTGGCACAATAATGAGAGAGGCGTTCTTCGTGCCTGAGTCAAAGCGGTGCGGCGACCTTTTCACCGAAATGACGGAAAAACGCATACAGATGTGCATTGTTTCTGACGAATACGGCGGAACAGCGGGCCTTGTCACGATAGAGGACTTGCTTGAGTCTATTGTCGGCAACATTCAGGACGAGTATGACGACGAAGAGGACGACGAAATTGAGCAGATAGACGAGTCGACCTTCACCGTCGACGGTACTACCGATATCGACGAGGTGGCAGAGCGGCTGGATATAGAATTGCCTGAGGGTGACTATGACACGGTTGGCGGAATGATAATGTCCGCTATCGGCAGGATACCCGAAGAAAACGAGCACCCGTGCATAGAGGTCAGCGGATACAGCTTTACTGTTGAGGAAATGGGCGAGCGCCGTATAGAAAGAGTAAAGGTTGAAAAACTTTTAACCGAGGCAGAACAGGACTAGCTCGCACATAGGTTGCGGCAGTTTATTAAAAACAAAACACATCACCTCTCGCCTTAAGCGAAATGTGATGTGTTTTTTTACTGCCCATACCAAGTCTTTGCGTCCGTAGGCAGTGATTTAGTCGCTTACCCCTATTATATTCATCGGGTCTATAACTATATCATCTTTTGTAACACAAAAATGCAGGTGCACAGCTTCGATCGCCTCGCAGGGTATCTCGCCGAGAATACCTATTTTTTGATTGGCTTTTACTGTGTCGCCGCTTTTGACCGTTGTTTCGGCAAGACCGCAGTAATCAGCGATAATCCCGTTGCCGTGATTTATTTTCACGATTTTGCCGAGCGCCTTGTCCTCGGTAACTGAGATAACGGTGCCGTCGCCTGCCGAGTTTATGTCACACCCCAGCGTGCCCGCAATGTCGATGCCTGCGTGTATCCTGTAATCGCCGTATGTCATTGAGTACTGCAGCTTTTCCGTGCTGAAGGACTTTATTATTTCACCTGTCAGGGGCATAACAAAGAAAGATGCCTCAGGCGTTACTACGGCGACAGTCTGCTCGTTTTGCGCGACCGACTCAGCCGGCGTTTGTGTTTGAGCCTTGCTGACCGTTTCAGCAGAGGAAACGCTCGGTCTGTTTTGCTGAGAAGACGTTGCCGCCGATTGGGTTTGGGCAGTCGATTCGATAGGCGCAGGGGCGTCCGCCTGTGACGATGTATCAGCCTTGCCGGTGAGAGTCTGTGCTATCTCAGGACTGCCGTTGCTGACAGCTACCCAAGCGGCGGCACCGACAGCGATAAGGCATATTGACATCGCGGCGATGAAGCCCTTTGATTTTAACAGACTGTTTTCGTCGCGGTATTTTATATTTTTCATGCTTGACCACATCCTATAACTTACTTCGACTATATTTTGGTCTGTATAGTGTGTTAATATTCACAGCAAACGAATAAAAATATTCACAAAATGTTAACAGTAATATTGATAAAACGTAAAAGGTATAGGTTAACATATAACCATACCCACAAAGGTGAGCCGCAACACCTTGGGTATATTAGACCCCTCCTCAAAATACACTGAAGAGCAAAACGGTCATACCGCAAGGTGTGGCCGTTTTGCTCTTGTCGTTGACATTCTTTAGATAAGATTGTATATTTAAGAGTATAAAACTCTTATAATCGGAGGCAGTTATGACAGTAGAAAAAATTTTTCTAAAGGATATTTTACCTGATTCACAGGATAATAAAGCCAGTATCGACGCTTACTGGCAGGCGAAAGATGACGAGACCGGACTTGGCGCCCGTCCTGCGGTTATAATATTTCCGGGCGGAGCATATTGCGGCACCTCCATAAGAGAGGCGGACCCTGTTGCAGTCAGGTTTTGCTCGCTGGGATATCAGTGCTTTGTTTTATGGTACACTTGCAAGACCGCGCACTATCCTCAGCAGCTTATAGAGGGCGCGGCCGCCGTCAGCTATGTTCGTAAAAATGCAGAGCGGTTCAATGTAGACGCAGGGAAGATAGCGGTAATGGGATTTTCCGCAGGCGGACACGCCGCAGGTGCGGTGGGCACCCTTTGGAAGGAACCCGTTATAAGCGAGGTCCTCGGCGTAACCGCTGAGGCTGTGCGCCCTGACGCAATGGTGCTGGCCTATCCCGTGATAACATCGGGTGAATATGCGCACCGCTTTTCGATAGACACACTTCTCGGTGAAGAGCAAAAGCAGGACAAGGCCTTGCTCGATAAGGTGTCGCTTGAAAAAGCGGTCACCGCCGACACACCGCCTACCTTTATATGGGCCACCGCCGATGATGAAGTTGTGCCCGGTGAAAACTCTCTTTTGATGGCGGCGGCACTGAAAAAGCATGCAGTTAAATTTGAATTGCACATTTACGGCAAGGGACCGCACGGAATGTCGCTTGCCGCCGGCTGTACACCACTGCCACCCGCAGAGGGCAAGG
>CAYYGY010000111.1:0-3529 GCA_964471735.1 uncultured Eubacteriales bacterium | reverse complement strand
GGCAGGTCAACACCAGCAATTCGTGCCATGTGTTTATTGCACCTCCATAAAATTGCTAAGCTCAGGTTTAGCCCTGACGCTGCTTATGCTTGGGGTTCTCACAGATGACCATGATGCGACCCTTGCGCTTGATAACCTTGCATTTATCGCAAATTTTTTTGACAGAAGGTCTGACTTTCATTGTGTATACCTCCTAAAGTAATCTGAATACCATCTGTTCAGTGAACAAATCAGCTGTTTTGGTTTCTTACTTGGTACGCCATGTTATGCGTCCCTTTGTAAGGTCATACGGTGACATCTCAACTACCACCTTGTCGCCCGGTAATATGCGAATGTAGTTCATTCTCAATTTACCTGATATATGTCCGGTAATCTGATGTCCGTTGGGAAGCTCTACCTTAAATGTTGCATTGGGTAACGCTTCTACTACTGTACCTTCAATCTCAATCATATCCTGTTTGGACATGAAACAACCTCCCTATAGATTGACAGACTCATACGTTTTGTACGCTTTGTTCAGTCTGCAGTTTGATGCCATCTAGCTATTTTAAATTTACACTCGGTATCGACGATGTGCTTAATGTGTTTATCCTTTCAGTCTTTTGAGCGGACAATATTTACCTTTTATAACCGGCATTGGGTCATTATAACAGGCCCCTCTGCAGTTATGGCAATTGTATGCTCAAAATGAGCAGACAGCTTACCATCTGCTGTTTTTACCGTCCATCCGTCGTCCAGAACTTTTACATCTGCCGTACCGATATTAATCATCGGCTCGATGGCAAGGGTCATACCCGGTACAAGCCTTATGCCCCTGCCGGGTTTTCCGAAATTCGGTACTTCTGGCGCTTCATGTAGGCTCGCGCCTACGCCGTGGCCCACGAAATCTCTGACCACCGAGTAACCGCGCGCCTCAACATACCTCTGTATTGCATTGGATATATCGCCTATCCTGCCGCCGTGAACTGCCGCAGCGATGCCCTCGTAAAGGCTCTCCTGTGTGGCGTTCATCAGCCGCTTTGCTTCATCGGAGATATCTCCGCAAGCAAAAGTGGCGGCGTTGTCACCGTTATATCCTTCAAAACGGGCACCAAGGTCAATGCTGACGATGTCGCCTGCTTTGATTACACGCTTTTTACTGGGTATGCCGTGAATTACCTCATCATTTATGGAAATACATGCAGTGGCAGGGTAACCGTTATAGTTAAGGAAATTCGGCTCGGCGCCCTGAGAGATTATATAATCGTAAGCGATTTTATCTATCTCTGCGGTCGTTACTCCGGGCTCTACTGCCTTACCTGCCACAGATAGTGCTCCGGCAGATATTCTGCACGCTTCCCGCATAATTTGCAACTCGCGGGTAGTCTTAAGCACAATCATGTTTACCACCGTTTCTCCGTGCTTTAGTATATATCCATATATCTGCCAAATGCTGCACGGTGCTGTTTGACAAAAAAGATGTTAATCCTCTAATGCTGCCAAAGTGAGGGCAGTGGTATCTTTAACATCTTCCTGACCGATAACGGTCTTTAATTTGCCAAGCTTCTCGTAGAAGGACTTGAGCGGCTCAGTCTGCTCATGATAGACACGAAGTCTCTCAACTACTGTTTCAGGTGCATCGTCCTTGCGCTGGATAAGCTCCTCGCCACAAGCATCACACTTGCCGTCTACGGTCGATTTTTTATACTCTACATGGTAGCTTGCGCCGCACTTGGGACATACTCTGCGACCCGACATACGAGTTACTATCTTTTCGTCAGAAACCTCAATAGATATAACCCTGTCGATTTTTACTCCGAGTGTTTCAAGTGCCTCTGCCTGAGGAATTGTGCGGGGGAATCCGTCAAGGATAAAGCCGTTTTCGCAATCTTTCTCTGCAAGGCGTTCCTTTATAATTCCTATTACGATGTCATCAGGCACGAGATTTCCTGCGTCCATATAAGACTTCGCTGCCAATCCCATCGGGGTGCCGTTTTTGAGCGCCTCACGGATTATGTTACCGGTCGAAATCGACGGTATAGACAGCTTTTCGGATATTACTTCTGCCTGAGTACCCTTACCTGCGCCGGGGGCGCCGAGTAAAATAAGATTCATTGTTATCCTCCATACAAAGCTTCGCTGCGTACGCCGCGTTGCGGCAGCGCACGCATAGCATTTAAACTAACCTTTAATTAAGGAAGCCCTTGTAATGACGCATCATCAACTGAGATTCCAAGCTTCTTACGGTGTCAAGAGCAACGCCGACAACAATCAGCAATGATGTACCGCCGAGAGCGATGTCGATGTTGGTCGTATGTCCTGCAATAATTGGCAATACCGCAAGCACACCGAGGAATATGGCTCCTATCAGCACGATTCTATTGATGATCTTGCCGATATAGTCTGCGGTAGGCTTACCGGGTCGAATACCGAGGATAGCTCCGTTATTCTTTCTCAAGTTGTTTGCCATTTCAACGGGATTGTACTGCATAGATACATAGAAATATGCAAACCCAACTATCATGGCAAGATAGAGCAGAACATAGAAGACACCCTGATATGAGAACTGAGCACATACCCTATAGATCAAGGTATCACTCTTATCTGTACCCATAAAGGCCAGTACCATTGACGGAATTGACAAGAATGAACTGGCAAAAATGACCGGCATAACACCCGCCATATTTACCTGTATCGGCAAATGCGTGCTCTGTCCGCCGTACATCTTGCGACCTACAACTCTCTTAGAGTACTGGATCGGGATACGGCGCTCGGCATTTGTCATCCAGACAATGAAGCCGATTATTGCAAGAAATACTAACAACACAAGAGCAACACCGATATAATTCTTTTCTTCGGTTACGCTGTACCAGAGAGATGCGATTCCGTCCGGTGTTCTGGAAAGGATACCGGCAAACAACAGTATAGAAATGCCGTTGCCCATACCTTTTTCATCGATTCTCTCACCTAACCACATCATTATTGCAGAGCCTGCAGTGAAGCAAAGCACGATTACGATACCCGCGAACACAACGTTGATAGTTGAATCTACCAAACCGGCGGAGTTTAGCCAAATGAAGTACACAAGGCCCTGAAGCAAGCCAAGCAAAACAGTGGCTACACGCGTATACTTTGCGATTCTTTTCTGTCCATCCTCACCCTTTGCGATACGCTCAAGGAAAGGAAACGCAACAGTCAAGAGCTGCATTATGATCGACGCATTGATGTAAGGTGTGACTGACATTGCAAACAGTGCGCCGTATTGCAGTCCGGCACCTGTAAGAGCTGAAATGTAGCTGAAGAATTCATTTACGCCGGATGATGAAATAGCAGCGGAGAGTCCGTCAACGTCAATAAACGGGACAGGGACTACCGAACCAACCCTGAAAATCAGGATTATCATAAATGTATAGAGTATCTTCTTTCTGATCTCTACAACACGCCAAGCGTTTTTCAGAACGTCTAACAACTACATCACCTCAACCTTTCCGCCTGCAGCTTCGATCTTCTGCTTTGCAGTTTCCGAGAATGCGGAAAGCTTAACGGTGAG
>CAYYGY010000110.1:0-3561 GCA_964471735.1 uncultured Eubacteriales bacterium | reverse complement strand
CATACCAATGGAGAGATTTCAAACTAAATTAAAGGAAAATATAAAAATTATGCTTGCTTTTTTAAAAGTGATATTGTATAATAATGCTTGCGTTGATTCGGACAGTTAGCTCAGCTGGTAGAGCATCCGCTTGACGTGCGGAAGGTCAGGGGTTCGAGCCCCTTACTGTCCACCATGTAAAAAACCTCTTTTGTCAGTTGACAAAAGAGGTTTTTTGTATTATACCTTGATTTCAATTTTCAGCACGTTCAGGTTGCTGTTATACCAGTTTGGCCTGACACATATCTTGCCGTTCTCGGTTTTACATAGTGTTAGGAAGTCACGGGATTCACCGTTTGTTCCCATAACAAACACAGGAATATACGAGCCGTTAGCGTTAAAAACAAGTTCTATCTGCTCAAGTGTATCGCCCTCAACGCTGACCGTTGCAACAACAGCGTATACGCTGTCAGGCGCGGCCTCAGCGATAAGCTCCCTATCATTTGTCGGGTTTTCGACGGTAAGTACCGTTTTCATATCGCAGATATCGACCTCGTCGACCTTGAAATCGGCCTGAGCAAACCGCTCAAAAGCAGGCGAAAGCATAGCATAGCGCAAAATATTCTTTGCGTTGCGTTGAAGCTCGCCCCGTGTCAGAGCACCCGACTCAAGCGCCGACATTATATTGTCGCCCGAATTGTCGCCTGCGGTACTGTTGCTGACGACCATATACACATCATTCTGAGCCTTTACCATCGACGCCTTATCAAACTTGCTTCCGTTTGAATCAAGAGCCCTCTCGCTGTTGGTGTTAGTCCACCAGTCGGTCATAACAAAGCCTGTATAGCCCCACTCGTTACGCAAAATGGTGGTGTTAAGGTCGTAACTGCAGGCAGTATGTACGCCGTTTATCTTGTTGTATGAGGTCATGATAGCGGTGGCGCCGCCCTCTTTTACTGCTATCTCAAAGGGCTTGAGATAAATTTCTCTCAGCGCACGCTCGCTGACGACAGAGTCGCTGTCGTTGCGGTGGAACTCCTGACTGTTACAGCAGAAATGCTTTATCGTTGCGGTGACTCCGCACTGCAGAAGTGCCGCGCACTGTGCCGCCGCTATTTTTCCTGTCAGAAGCGGGTCCTCTGAGTGGTACTCAAAATTTCTGCCGTTGAGCGGATGGCGGTGAATATTTATTCCCGGTCCGAGCAGTGTGTCGACCTTGTGGGCGTACATCTCTATTCCCTCGTATGTAAACAGCTCATAAACCGCGTCAAAATCCCACGTTGCCGCAAGCAGGGTGCCGCTTGGCATAAGCGACGCCTCGACTTTGCCCGGCATTCGCAGACCTGACGGGCCGTCAGACGTGCAAACAGCAGGAATACCGTATTTAAGCAAGGGCAAGGTTACGCCGCCAAATGCACTTCCGGTACCTGTTACCCTGTGGTTACACATTCCTTCGCCTCTGGAAATAGCCGCAAGGTCATTGTCGTCAAGCTGAGCGACAAATTCATCCATTGTGCATTTGCCCTCTTTTACATCGTTGAGAATATAGCCTTTATTGCCCGTATACGCGATATCAGCGGGCATATTCGTATCTATGCGCTCAAAAATATCAAACGCGCGAAGGGGGACAGGCTCGCTCTTCATCGCAAGCTTTCCGTTGATGCAAACAGGGCGCAATCTCTCAAAGGGCTCGATGGGCGCAAGCGCTTGCTCAAGCTGTTGGGTTACAACCGTTTCGTCAATTGTATACGTAAATACCTTTTCGCAGGTTCTTACATCGGTGCCGACAAAAATATCGTAATCTCCTGCCTCTAGAACATAGCAGTACCGGTTGCCGGTCGCACCGCTGTCATCGTACGATGCCATAGAATCAATATCAAAACCCAACTCAAGTGTCTGCACTTCATTTGGCGCAAGCGTTTTTGTTTTTGCAAAGCAGGCAAGCTGTTTTAACGGCTTACCGAGTTTACCCTGCGGTGCTCCGAAATAAACCTGCACGACCTCTCGGCCCTCCGCCTTGCCGGTGTTTTCGACCATAACGCTTAAATTTATCCTGCCGCCAAAATCAGCGACATTATCCACCCTGACGTTAAATTCCGTGTAAGAAAGACCGTAGCCAAACGGATACAGCACCTTTTCAGGCGCCGCCGTTTCAAAATAACGGTAACCGACATATATATCCTCGCAGTATTTGTTTGATCTAGCGCCGCCGAAGTTGGCAGTAGACGGATAATCTGCAATACTTGCGGCAATGGTGTCAGGCAATTTTCCGCTCGGCGTTACGCGGCCGCGCAGCACATCGGCGGCGGCGTTACCGCCCTCCATACCGCCTTGCCACACATACAAAACGGCATCCACGCCATAGCGCTTTACCCAATCCATATTTATAATATTACCTACATTAAGCACGACGGCGACCCTTGAAAAATGCTTTGTTACCACCTCAAGCATTTTTTCCTCACCCTCAGAAAGACTGAACGAGCCTTTCACATCGGCATTATCCCTCTGCTCACCTGAAATTCTTGCAATAACTACAAGGGCAAGGTCATTGCGCTTTGATGCCGCATCGACCACACCGCCGTCAAGCTCCATTTCAGGCTGACTCCAAGGCTCGTTTGCCCAACCGTCACCTGCATCAAAGGGATGCTCCTTTACAAAATCGGCATAAGCCTTTGCAAGTTCTTCGTCGAGGGTTATATCGCTGTCTAATGACAATGAATCAAAGATATTCGTGACATACGGAACATTGACCAGTCCGCCTGAGCCGGAGCCGCTTTTGATGTAATGGCCCTGCATTCTGCCGAACACAGCCACTCTCTCGCCGTCTCTTATAGGCAAAGCAGCGTTGTTGTTTTCAAGCAAGACACAGCCCTCGGCGGCTACCTTGCGTGAAATTTTTGCAACCTCGGGCAACGGCCCTGCTTTAACAGTGTTGATATCTATTGATCTTACTATCTTGCTCATACTGTCACCTTCTTGCCGCCGTTATGCTCGGCTCCATTTAACACCCTGAGGTGTATCCTCAAGAACGATTCCCATTGATTTAAGCCGGTCCCTTATCTCGTCGGCCCTTGCAAAATTGCGTTCCTTACGTGCGGCGGTTCTCTCTGCAATAAGCGCCTCGACCTCTGCGTCTATGTCACTGCTCTTAGGCAGGTTGTAAACGAGCCCGAGCACGCCGCAAAGCTCGTCAAACATATCAAGCGCCGCTTTGCAGTCTGCCTTTGACGGGTCGCCTGCAAGCATAGTATTGATTTCCTTTGTGAGGTTGAATATTGCCGCTATCGCGTCGGCAGTGTTCAGGTCGTCCTCCATCGCTGTTATAAACTCATCCCTGAATTTGCCGAAGTCGCGGCTAAGCTCGCCCTCAGCAGAATTTTCAAGGCGGAAGGCAAGGTTCTCCCTGCAGTTATAGAGTCGTTCAAGCGCGCTGATGCTCTGCTCGATTATCTCAGTTGAATAGTTGATGGGCGAACGGTAATGAGATGATATCATAAGGTAACGGATAGGCTCATAGCCATACTCGTTGGCGACATCTCTCTTATGGATGCCAACGATGCAGTAAGCTATGTTCAGGAACTT
>CAYYGY010000109.1:538-3564 GCA_964471735.1 uncultured Eubacteriales bacterium | reverse complement strand
ATATCGCCTGAATACAGCGAATGAAGCTCAACCATCACAGACTCCGCCCCTTTTCGAACAAAGATTATTATATTATTATTGAAATATTTTGTCAAGTTATTTTTTGCATTTTAACGACAAAAACAGAGTCGGAGCGTCAATTTAGCACCGGCTCTGTTATATTACTGTGATTAATTTAGATTTTTTTTGCGAAATCAAAGACCTTTGCCGGCAGGTCCGCTTCATCACAGGACACGGTGAAAGTGACCTGTACAGATGCTATTGCGCAAAGCTTTGACAGCTTTTCGATAAAGTCTGCAAACTTATCATAGTCACGTCCGCCGATTCTAAGCGTAGCGTCAACGAAGATATCGGTCATATCATAATCGCCGGCACACATACCGGAAATGAAGCCGTACAGAGCCTCATAATTATCAATGCCATATTCGTCAGAATCGACAAGCCTTGCTTTATGTGTAAGATCATATGTAAGTTTAAGTCCCTTTTCTACGCATACAACGTGGCCCTTAGACGAGTCAACCGCTGCGTTTACCAACTCAACGAGGTGCTTGGTTTTGCCGGAACCCTTTTTACCGATAATCAAAGAAATCATAAAAACATCTCCTTTTATATTTATCCGCATACAGCGGTGTACAACTTATTTACCGAGGCGTGCCTCAAGCTCTGCCTTGCGGTCCTCATATCCCTTCTTACCGAGCAGAGCAAACATATTCTTCTTATAGCTCTCAACACCGGGCTGATTGAACGGGTTTACTCCCAGCATATAGCCTGAAATGGCGCATGCCTTTTCAAAGAAATAGATAAGCTCGCCTAGGTTGTATTCATCGGGACGCTCAACAGAGATAACAAAGTTAGGCACTCCGCCGTCAGTATGTGCAAGGATAGTACCCTCAAACGCTTTGCTGTTTACATAGGACATCGTTTTGCCTGCAAGGAAATTCAGTCCGTCGCCGTCGTCGGCAGCCTCCTGAATAGTGACGTCCTTGTCCGAGTTTTCGAATGTAACGACAGTTTCAAACATCGTGCGGGCGCCTTCCTGTATAAACTGGCCGAGCGAATGAAGGTCAGTAGAGAAGGTGACGGCACTCGGGAACAGGCCCTTATTATCCTTGCCCTCGCTCTCACCGAACAGCTGTTTAAACCACTCTGCCATCATAGTAAAGCGCGGCTCATAGCTGACGAGAAGTTCCATAGACTTACCCTTGCGGTACAGAATATTGCGCAACGCAGCGTACTTATAGCAATCGTTTGTCAAATCGCAAACGCTGTATTTTTCTCTTGCGGCGGCGGCGCCTGCCATAAGGGCGTCTATATCAGCACCTGCAACGGCAATCGGCAGCAAGCCGACAGCGGTGAGAACGGAGAAACGTCCACCGACATCGTCAGGAACGACAAAGGTTTCATATCCCTCTGCATCGGCAAGCTCCTTAAGAGTGCCTCTGGCCTTATCAGTGGTGCAATATATTCTGCCTTTTGCGCCGTCTTTGCCGTACTGCTTTTCAAGCAGGTCCTTAAACACGCGGAAAGCGATAGCCGGCTCGGTAGTTGTGCCGGACTTAGATATTACGTTAACTGAAACACGCTTACCCTCGCAGATGGAGATAACATCAGCAAGAGCGGAGCCGCTGATAGAATTGCCGACAAAGTAGATGTCGGGCGTGTTTTTCTTAAGATTGTTGTAGTAAGGTGAGGTCAAAAACTCAATAGCCGCTCTGGCACCAAGATAAGAGCCTCCGATACCGATAACGATAAGGATATCGGTGTCGCTGATGATTTTTTCAGCGGTCTTTTTGATTTTTGCAAATTCGTCTTTATCGTAATTCACAGGAAGGTCAAGCCAGCCGATATAATCGTTGCCGAGGCCTTTACCGCTGTGCAGCGCCTCATGTGCCGCGACGACCTGCGGCTCTATACCTGTGAACTCATCAGATTTAATAAAATCAGATGCGTACTTATCAATAAACTTAATTGCCATTTGAACTTACTCCACCTTTAATTTTGTTTTAGTTTAGTTCATTTTACAACAAAACCGCCAACATTGCAACCAAAAATTATGGTTTCTTTTGTAAAAAATACAATAAATTTGGGTTTTTCTGCATATGTAACAGTTCATATTACAAGATGTGACAAAAAGTTCAGCGGTATGCACCACCACAGGGCACACACCGCCATATTCTACAATCTTTTTTTGAGTCTTACACGCTTTTCCCGCGCTTTTCTGGCTTTTACATTCGCAATAACCGTCAGCACGATAAAGCCGATAAGCAACAGGCCCAATAAAATCAGAACAAAGGGATTGGTGATGATATTTTCAATAAATCTCCACACCCACAAAACAGCACTGCCCTCAATGTCCTCCGAGGCAACAAGCTGAACTATACCGATAGTTTCATTCGCAAAAACTATTGAAGCGGTACCGAGCACGTCGCCCTTCTTTATTGGCGCATCGAAAACATCTTTTGCCAGCTCGGGTATATACTCAATGGTAGACATATCGGCGTCTTTAGGTAAAAGCGCAACGACAGTATTTCCGGCCGCGAGGGTTATATTATCCTTATCCCACGACAGATCTATATCGGCAGAAACGGGCACAAACTCGCCCGACTCGACTATCGTTTTATAGGTAAAGTTATTGAAAGCCCATTTATAAAGGCTGAGAGTTGTATTAAACTCGTCGCGGGAATCCTTGGCGTCGCATTTTGCGACGATGCAGATATACGTTTCCCCGTCTTTTGTTGCCTTCGAGGCAAAGCATCTGCCCTCGTCACCGTTGCCGGTCTTGCCGACAACCATATATTTGTAATAGTAGCTTGAGCCCGCCGACAGCATTGAGTTTGTGTTTGGCAATATTCTTTGCGAACTTGTAAGATTGGTAGGCTCGACAGTATATCTGGATTTTGCCATTATGTCAGACAGGTGGTCTATTTCAAAGACGGTTTTTGACAGAACGTAAAGGTCGTTTACCGTTGTGTACTGCCCTTCCTCGCTTAGTCCGACAGGCGTTACAAAAGAAGTATCGTCCATAC
>CAYYGY010000109.1:0-528 GCA_964471735.1 uncultured Eubacteriales bacterium | reverse complement strand
CCCAGCGACTCGGCGCGCGTGTTCATTATGGAAACAAACTTATCCACCCCTCCGCCTACATAATCGGCAAGGATAAGCGCAACATCGTTATAAGACGATATCAGCAAAAAGTGAAGAAGCTGGTCAACGGTCAACTGCTCCCCGTCTTTTATATCACTGACAAGGGCACCTGTACCCAAAAGCGAATTAGAAACCGACTTATCTACTGTAACGACGGTATCTAGATCAGAAACGCTCTCATAGGTTATCAGCGCCACCATAAGGTAAGTAAGCGAGGTGGGATATATTTTTTCGTCAGTATTATTGCTGTAAAGAACGTCGCCCGTATCGGTGTTTACAAGCAGGGCGTTATTTGCCTTCACCTCAAATGTAGGAGTATAGGCCAACACGCTGAAAGAGGACAAAGCTATTAACAATATCAAAATAACGGAAACAAAAAAAGAAGTTTTTCTCATTGAAATCTCTCCGCAAATAGTGTAATATAAATGTATATTTTGATTATAACAGATGAAACAGCATATTTAAAGT
>CAYYGY010000108.1:0-3609 GCA_964471735.1 uncultured Eubacteriales bacterium | reverse complement strand
CGGCAATGATGTTGTAGTGATACAAAAAAACTCTTCACATACATTGAAGTGCAAAGATGATAATTGTTTTTTAACAACTTTAAGAGGTATATAAATGACCGATAATTTCAAATTCATTTATAAAATTCTCAAGACGCTTGAATCCGCTATGGATTGCCCCGAATTCGATATGTCTCAAATCAGCCATGATAAACTTGGTATCAGTGAGGAGCGATGGGCAAGATACCTTGAAATGATGCTTGATGTAGGTTATATAAAAGGCGTTAGTATATGCCGTGATTGTACCGGCGAACTTGAGGTTAATGACAATGGCATACGAATAACGCTTAAAGGTCTTGAGTATTTAACGGAAAATACAATTATGCAAAAGTTATACAGAACCGCAAAAGGCATTAAAGATGTTATTTCATAATCGGAGGTAACCATTACGGAAACCAAAATTAAATGTGACTGTGGCAAGTTAATCGCCATAGTACGCAATGGAAAAGTATATATCAAATGCAAGGGGTGCAAGCATGAAGTTGAAATCCCCACACATATAGAGCCATAGAGCTATAAGCCGAGAGCCGTAACAATTCTTTTTGAGTTGTTACGGCTTTTTTTAATTGAATAAGAGCCAAGAGTCATTGAACCGAGAGCCGAGATAACTGAAATTTCACTTGTTTTTCAGTTGTTTCGGCTTTTTATATTTGTCAGATGATTAGACGTAAAACGGTCAAAACAAGGGATGCAACCCCGTACAAAAGCGTAGTTAAAAGGAGTAGAACATGAAGCGTGAAGAAATCAAGGCTATTTTTGCCGACGCCACCGATGAACAACTTGACAAGATAATGTCTATCAACGGTGCAGATGTGGAGAAGTACAAAAGCAAAGTGACGGCACTTGAAGCCAATGCAAAGGAAAGTAAAGTGGCTTTTGATAAGCTTACCACTGAATTTGATGCGCTCAAACAGGCGGGTGCAAGCGATGCGGAGTATAAGGCGAAGTATGAAGCACTTGTCGCTGAGAATGAAGCAAAGGCAAAACGGGCAGAAGCGGAAAAGATTGCTAAGGAAAAGGCGGACAATATTGCAAACCGTTTTAATGCAGTTGTCGGCGATAAAGAGTTTTCACACGATGCAATCAAATCGGCATACCTTGCTAAGTTTACCGAAGCACTTGCAGATAAGGCGAATGAGGGCAAGAGCGATGCGGATATTTTCCACGCTTTAACAAAAGATGATGCCGTAGCGTTTAAGGGCGTAACGGCCGTTAAACTGGCGGGCGGCAGTGCGGCTACCAGTGGCAAGACATATTCCTCAAAAGAGGAAATTATGAAAATCAAAGATGCAACTGAAAGGCAGAATGCCATTAGGGATAACGCACAATTATTTAGATAAGGAGAACGAAAAATGGCAGTAAAAGCAAATACTACAACCACAGCTAATGCTGAAATTAATCCCCGTGAGGTGGATTTTGTTACTCGATTTGGTATGAATTGGCAGGCTCTTCTTGATATTATCGGTATCGCAAGACCTATCAAGAAGACACCCGGCACGCAGCTCACTGCAAAGGAAGTTACTATTGAACTCCAAAGCGGAGATGTCGCAGAGGGTGATGAAATTCCCTACAGTCTTGCAACAATCAGCGAAAAAGAAGTTGCAACCCTTAAACTCAAGAAGCATGTTAAGGGTGTTACTCTCGAAATGATTGAAAAGTACGGCTATGATGATGCAGTGCAGAGAACCGATAATGCATTTCTTAACAAGCTTCAGGGCGTTGTTATGAGCGATTTTTACACCGTGCTTAATTCGGGAACTCTCACAAACAATAAGATTACTTTCCAGCAGGCACTTGCAAACGCTAAAGGTCTTGTTACAAATGAGTTTAAGAAGCTTCACCTTGACATGACCGGAATTGTCGGCTTTGTAAACACTATGGATTACTACGATTATCTTGGTGATGCGGAAATTACCGTGCAGAGAGAAAGCGGTATGACATATATTAAGGATTTCATGGGTTATGACACAATCTTCCTTCTTTCCGACGAGGAGCTTGAAGCGGGAACCGTTATTGCAACCCCTATTGAAAACCTTAATCTTTACTATGTAGATGCCGGTGACAGCGACTTTGCAAGGGCAGGTCTTGAATACACTGTTGACGGTGTAACAAATCTCATCGGTTTCCATACCGAGGGCAAGTATAGCCATGCGGTATCTGAGTGCTATGCAATTCTCGGCGCGACTATGTTTGCAGAATACCTTAACGGTATTGCAAAGGTTACCTTTGGTGCTGGTGCTTAATGTGGAGTGTTATTAAACTTTTTATCGACTTGCAAGACGGTAATTATGAATACCAAATCGGCGATGTGTTTCCCCGTGAGGGATTAACGGTGTCGGAAGCACGTATCGCCGAGCTTGCAAGCGATAAGAACAGACGATGTACACCGCTTATCAAGGCGGTTCGCACTAAGAAGAAAGCAACTAAAACAGACGATGAATGAGAAAGCGCGGTTGAATTATGACACTTACCTATGATGAATACCAAGAATTAGGCGGTGTATGCGATTTGACCGCCTTTAATCGCAATATTGACAGGGCTTGCGGTTTGATTGACGGTGCGACTTTTGGCAGAATAAACGCCATGCGTGAAGTGCCAAGACAAGCGAAGGCTTTATGCCGTGATTTAGTTGAATATCTGCACGGTAATACAACGCCTGTGACCGTTACAAGCCGTAGCCAATCGGCGGGCGGAGTTAGCGAAAGCGAGAGCTATGCGACAAAAACCGCCGAAGATGTAACAAATGATGTTGACAACATTATTCGTGATTATCTGATAGGCATAAACAATGACAACGGCGTACCGCTTTTGTATCGGGGGTGCGCTAATTGACCGATTTTTTCAATATAAAAGTCACTATATACAACGATATTCCCGCTACGGCGATAACGCCAAGACGGTTTGAACGCTTTGTGATTGACAAATGCAATATTCAAAGCGGAAAAGTGAGCAGAGCCGACGGAACTATTGAAAATATAGTGAACGCCACAACGGTTATAACCAAGGATATAGGGCGTTATAAAACGCCTATGGAGTACATAAACACGCCGCTTGACTTGCGTGAGGATTTCTACACGGTACAAGTTGGCGATTTCGTTGTGTTTGACGAGGTTGACGATATTGTCGATAATTCGCAGCATTGGCAACAGCTTCAAGCGAAATATGAGGGCAACGGAATGAAAGTAATCTCTGTATCTCCTAATATTTACGGCATGGCAGTTGACAATATATCATTCACAAATGCGTGAGGTGCTAAATGAGTATAACGACAGGAATATTTGAATTTTTGCAGCAGTGTCCTCTGCTTGCGGAGTTGTGGAGTATTGGCGGCACAGAGAAAGTCGGTTCAAGCGTTATTTTTCCGCAAGGTGCGTCGGCAGCTATGCAGTTGGAAGAGGGCTTAGATGCTCTCGGCAATTATGAAGCAGAGAAAACCCCTTTTTTGACAGTTTATGAGGATTTCCAAATAAATTGTTTCAGGTTTTACGATGCTAACGATAGCAATCAGCCGTCTTTGAACTCAAACGTGCTTGCATATGACGATGTAAGAGCAATTTGCGATTGGATTGC